>JAPULF010000127.1 GCA_027295245.1 Planctomycetota bacterium | reverse complement strand
AGCGGGACGAATGCGTTGGCGGCGGGTTGATGTGCCGGCGCCAGACTGAGAGCGCCGAGGTCGTTCGCCGGGATGATCGCACGCACGGGCAGCCGCAGCGTCATGGTGGTGTCGTCGCGGCGACCTAGCACGGTTTCGACGGACACGTCCCCAACCTTGCCGATTCGGAAGAAGACGTCATCGCCGACCTCGGCGCTGAGCTGTCTCGCAAGGACTTCATTCAGGACGACGGCGCGGCCAGTCAGGTTGCCGGCGTCGCCGGCGTGCCCGCTTGGCGCGAGAGCCCAAAAGCGCCGGTCGACCCCGAACACGTTGATTCGATTGGCGCGGGCCTTAGATTCGGCATGGGACGCCGATGCCCGAATCCGGATCAGCGGCACGGCGCGATCGCCTCGGGCCTCCGTCGCGTTTGTCAATTCGTCGGCAAGTTGGGCGCGAAAATAGCGGGGTGCGATCAAAGCCCCATCCACGGGACCGAGTCGGTCGAGGGCGTTTTTGCGAAGGCTGGCCCGCATGGAGTCACCGACCAGCAGGGCCCCGGTCAGGGCGGCGGTGCCGGTGATCACGCCGAGGGCGACCGCGACGTTGGCCCGCCGGTAGTGCGAGAGGCTCCTGACTACGATTGTTGCTATTCGCACTGGTCACCGCTACCGGCTGTTGAGGGCTCCGTCCGCGAGATCGAATATGCGATCGAATCGCCGGGCGAGCCGCTCGCTGTGTGTGACGACAATCAAAATGACGTCTTGGCGGCCCGGCAGTCCCGCAAGCAACGCGCCCACGCTCTCGCCGGTTGTCCGATCGAGATTGCCCGTCGGTTCGTCCGCCAGGACCACGGCCGGCCGGTTGATCAGGGCCCGGGCGACGGCGACGCGCTGACGTTCGCCGCCGGACAATTCGGCCGGCATGTGATCGACTCGCTCGGCAAGTCCGACGGCATCGAGCAAATCGCGGGCGCGGGCGAGACCGTCGCCGCCATCGTCCGAAACAAGCGTGGGCAACAATACGTTCTCCAGGGCCGAGCATTGCGGCATCAAATGGTGGTCCTGGAAGACGAATCCGATCCGACGATTGCGAAACCTGGCCAGTTCGGGTTCGGACATGGAGAACGGATCGCTTTCGTCGATCGTCAAATTGCCGCCGCTGGGCTGATCGAGTGTGCCGAGTATGTTCAGAAGCGTGCTCTTGCCGCAGCCGGAGGGACCCATGACCGCAATCGAGTCGCCGGGAGCCATCTTCAAGGAAACGCTACGGAGAATGACGAGGTCGTCGCCGCGCGTGGGATACCGTTTCTGGATGGAGTCGGCAATCAGCATGGTTCCGGTGGTCGAGCCCCTCGTCCGCTGCAGCGTTCGTAGATTCTCCAGGTGTCGTCCGCCATTTGCTCGTCCGTGAACGACTCGCGAACGGCCGATCGACCCTGCTGCGCCAACCGTTTGCGCAGGGACACATCATCCATCAATTTTGTGATCGCATCCGCCAGGGAGTGCGGTCCTTCGGGATCGTATAGCAAACCGCCTTGGGTCGCTTCGATCAGTTCGGGAAAGGAACCGATTCGCGGCTGAACCACCGGCACGCCGGCGGCCATGGCCTCCAGAATGTAAAGACCCTTCGATTCGGGAAAGGTCGCGGGAACCGACAAGAGATGGCACTGTCCAAGGAATTCGATCTTCGCGCCGCGATCGATTTCCCCGATGAATTCGACGTCGTCGGAGATCCCATGCTCTCCGCAATACGCCTTCACGCGATCGAAGTACGGGCGGTCGGACGCACCGAGGTAGCCGGCGACGCGGAGGCGACACGATCGGCCCGTCTTCCTCAGCAGGGCGAACGCCTCGCAGAGTTCCGCGAGCCCTTTCTCCGGGCAGATGCGGGCGAGGTATCCTATTGTGAACGGATTGTCGGGCGGCGCGGCGGCGCGGAAGTCGTCGACGTGAATGCCCATCCTGGCATAGTGAATTCGGTCGGGCGGAAGCGAAAAATGATTCGCGGCATGGCCCGCGACGTATTTCGTGACCGCGACAAATCCGTCGACATCCCTGCCGCCCTGTTCGATCAACTCGAACGCAGCCGACCGATGCGGCTCGGGCAGTTTGTCGAGAAAGATGTCCTCGCCGCTGAGCGTACAGATGACCGACGCGCCGAGGGCGTCCTTCAAGGCCCGGGTCAACCCCAGAAACATCAGGTTGGCCAGATTGATGACGTCGGGTTTTACGGCCTGCATCCCGGCGACGAGCTTATCGAGTTCCTTGCGTTGGGCGCCGTGTTCCCCGCGCAGCACCGAGACGGTCAGGGCCCCGAGCGTTGCCGGGTCGGTCCCGCCGGCGAACCGCGAGAGGCCGTCCAGCAACACGCGGTTGTCGAGAATCCGATCCATCCAACGCGGCGCATGGCGAAACACGGAGTGGGCTTGTTGCAAGAAGACGTTGATGCCGCCGTAGAAGACTCGCGACTCACTGACGTCCGTCTCATCCGTGCGAATCGGGGTGTAAAGCGGCACCAGCGAAAAGTCCCGTCCCCGAGCGATCAGGGTCGCGCCCAGGCGGTTGTCGCGCAGGCAACTCCCGCAGTACATTCCTGCGGCCCCGGCGGCGAGATAGACGACTTTCATCGGCAAACGATTCCGAACATGGGCATCGTCGTCAGGCCGAACGATTCGGCCGATTAAGCGAGTTTAGGTGCGATTCTAGCGTTTTTTGCGGCCAGTGGCCGGTTCGTGCTATCGGATTCAAGGCGGTGAATCGGAGGCCGCCGCCGCACTTGCCGCCGTGGCCCGTGGGCGTTATCTTCTTACGCAAGTGGTGTTCTGGCGAGCATGTTCTCATTACTCCGGCCGCGGCCGTTCTGAGCGGTCCGGTGTGGTGCACAGGTTAGCTCGGTCGAGACGGTAACCCGTTCGTCGTGCCACGTCGACGGCGACCGTCAGGCCCCGAAGGGAGCGAGAGACATGAAGTTCGATCGGATGCTTTACAAATGTGCCGGCGTATTGGTGACCGCTGCGGCGGTGATGGTGGTGACAGCGGATGCCATGGGGCAGGAGACGACGGTTTCGGCGGTTCACGACCCGAATTCTCAGAGTTCCTTCACGTTGAATTTCGCCGATCTGGGGTTTCAGACTTCCTCGACTGTCATCAACACCGATTTCCAGCTTGTGATCGACGAGACCGCCGGCACGGCCCGCTTTGTCCAATATGATCAGACGGTCGAACCCCTGATTCTACCGGGCCCCACGCCCGAGGGTATCAGCACCGGCGATATGAGCATTCGCATCGTGCCCGGCTCATCGAGTGGTACGTACAATCCTTTGACGGAGACTTTCACAACGAACGAAGAATACGAGATCAGCTTCACCGGCGATCTCGCTGCGTTCGGTCTTATTTCGCCCGTGGTCCTCCCCAGCACGACCGTCGGGCAGTTCAAGGGCGGCACGGCCGCTGCCCGCGAGATTCAGATGAACTGGTCGGGCGTCGGCCAACTGGCGAATCCGGCGTCGCCGAGCAATCCGCTGAATTTCAATTACGTGTGTCAGGTCAATACCGTCACGACCCAACCCGATGCGATAAGCGCGCTGCTGGCGCTGTTGCAGAGCCTTTGCGGCGTCGGTTTCGCGACCATGATGCCGTTCGCCCTGTTGGGGCTCTGGCTGATGAAGAGCGGTGTGTTTCTCCGCCGTCGCGGAGCCCGCAAGTAATACAAAAGAAGTGGCCGTACGCGGATTGGGCGAATTCGGTCCGTCCCTATGAAACGAATCCGGGCCGCCCGACTCTGGGCGGCCTTTTTCTAGCGCCTCGGCGGGGAGCCGGACTTTCCATGAGAAACGAGCACTGCAGGATCTTTGTCAGCGCCCTTGTCGTTTTCGCGGCGTCTTCGGGTTCGGTGGTGGCCGACGATTGGCCGCAGTGGCGCGGGCCGAAGCGCGACGGGGTGTGGCGCGAGACCGGCATCATCGAACGGTTCGCCGGTCCGGAACTCGACAAGGTCTGGCGGGCCGAGATCGGGAGCGGCTACAGCGGTCCGACGGTTGCGAACGGCCGGGTCTATGTCACCGATCGCGTGGTCGAGCCGAAACAGATCGAGCGCATTCACTGCTTTGACGCGAAGACCGGCAAGAAGCGCTGGACGCATTCATACGATTGCGAATACCGCGATGTCGGCTACGAGGCGGGGCCGCGGGCGTCGGTCACGATCGACACAGGTCGGGCGTATTCGCTCGGGACGATGGGGCACTTTTTCTGTCTGGACGCTTCCTCGGGGTCCGTTGTGTGGAAGAAGGACCTTTTCTCGGAGTACAAGATCCGAATGCCGATTTGGGGGATCAGTTGCTCGCCGCTGATAGAAGAGGATCGGGTGATCGTGCAGATCGGCGGTGAGGACGGCGCTTGCATAGTCGCGTTCGACAAGAAATCCGGCCGGGAGTCGTGGCGGGCGCTCGACGACGGTGCTTCGTACTCCGCGCCGATCGTGATTGAACACGGCGGCAAGCGAACAGTGGTGTGCTATACCGCCGCGCACGTCGCCGGGCTCGATCCGCGGACGGGTCGTGTTCGCTGGAAGCATCCCTTTCCGCCGAAGCAAATGGTGATCGGCATATCCACGCCGGTCTTTCACCGGGACATGATCTTCGTGACCAACTTCTTCGACGGGTCCCTGCTGCTCCGGCTGCCTCCCGGAAATTCGTCCGCCGAAAAAGTGTGGCAGCGCGCCGGTCCCAGCGAAAAGGACACCGACAGCCTGCAATCGATTATTTCGACGCCGTATCTCGAGGGTGATTACATCTACGGCGTGGACAGCTACGGCGAATTGCGATGTCTGGACCTCGAGACCGGGGACCGCGTCTGGGAGAGCTTGAAAGCCGTCCCGAAGGCCCGCTGGGCGACGATTCATTTGGTCAAGAATCGTGATCGGGTGTGGATGTTCAACGAACGCGGCGAGCTGATCATCAGCAGGCTGTCTCCGAAGGGTTTCGAGGAAATCAGCCGTGCAAAGTTGATCGAGCCGACGCGCGATCAACTCAATCGTCGGGACGGGGTGTGTTGGTCGCATCCCGCGTTTGCGAGTCGACACGTGTTCGCGCGCAACGATAATGAGATTGTTTGTGCCAGCCTGGCTGCAAAGTAGAACGTCCAGCGAACGATTGGAATAGGCGCGCCGCCAGATAGTCCGTCTCCCACCCCTGGAAGGAGTGGGGCACCCGCAAGGAACTGCATGCCGTACTTTTTTCCCGAGGAAGAGACGCTGGATCGGGCGGGATTGGACCGGCTGCAGCGCGAGCGGTTCGCCGCGATGTTGGAAGAGGTGTTGAAGACCAACGCGTTTTACGCGAAGAAGTACCGGGGGTCGTCATTTAACGGGTCGAAGGACGGGCTTGCCGAACTGCCGCTTACGACGCGGGACGAGATTCAACGCGACCAGGTGGATAACCGGCCGTACGGCACGAACCTGACCTATCCCATCGATCGGTATTGCCGTTTGCACCAGACCTCGGGGAGCAGCGGGCAGCCGTTGCGCTGCCTGGACCGCGAGGTGGATTGGGACTGGTGGAAGGCTTGCTGGGGGGTCATCTACCGGGCGGCCGGCGTGGAAGACTCGGATCGGTTCATGTTTCCATTCTCGTTCGGGCCGTTCATCGGATTCTGGGCGGCATTCGAGAGCGCCGTCGCCTTGGGCAATCTGTGCCTGCCGGCGGGGGGAATGACGACCACGGCCCGGTTGCGGTTCATGCTGGACAATGACGTTACTTTTGTCGGGTGTACGCCGACCTATGCGTTGCGAATGGCGGAAGTCGCGGGTGAGCAGGGGCTCGACCTGGCGCACTCGAAGGTTCGCGGGTTGATTATCGCGGGCGAACCGGGCGGGAGCATTCCGTCGACCCGGGGCAGAATCGAGTCGGCGTGGGGGGCGCGGGTCTTTGATCATCCCGGAATGACGGAAATGGGTCCGTACGGTTTCGAATGCGTCGAGTCGCCCGGTGGCGTTCATATTAACGAGACTGCGTTCATCCCCGAGGTCATTCATCAGGAGACGGGACGACCGGTGCCGGACGGCGAATCGGGCGAGTTGGTTTTAACCAACCTCGGCCGGTGGGGCAGTCCGCTGATCAGATACCGAACGGGCGACTGCGTCCGGCTCACGCGGCGTCGTTGCGATTGCGGTCGGTGGTTCGCCCGGATGGAGGGCGGCATCCTGGGCCGGATCGACCAGATGCTGATCATCCGCGGCAACAACGTGTACCCGGCGGCGATCGAGGGTATCCTACGCGAGTTCGCGGAGGTTGCGGAGTTTCGGTTGACGGTCGATCAGTCGTCGGCGCTGGCGGATTTGATGATCGAGATCGAGCCCTCGGCCGGCGTGGAGTCCGGCGGGTTGCCCGGCCGGATCGAGAGCGCGATCCGGGATCGGTTGCACTTTAAGCCGACGGTTCGTGCGGTGGCGCCGGGGACGTTGCCGCGATTCGAGATGAAGGCCCGGCGTTTGGTTCGCAAGGACGCGGAGTAGAGAGCCCGAAAGAAGTCAAACATGAACAGAATAATCCTGGCCACTGGAGTTCTGGTATTTGGTTTGCCCGCGTATGCGCAAGGGCAAGAGAAAGAGAGAGCGACAGTAACCGTCGATTTGTGGACGCGCCTCAGTCCGTGGCCGTCGTGGCGGGGGGCCTCCCAGAATGGCATGGCATACGTGAATGCCGCTGTAAAGTCGTGGACGGTGGACGGCAAGAATCAATTGTGGAAGTCCCCTATCGGCGGCAGAACGACACCAATTTTATTGGGCGACCGTTTGTTCTTTAACACGGTTGCCGGCGAGGGAGACTGTCTCGGGGAGCGCGTCGTCTGTCTTGACCCCGACACGGGCCGTCTCATTTGGGAGCATAAGTTCAACGTTTATCTGACGACCATTGTCGAGGCTCGCGTCGCGTGGACGTCTGTCGTGGGCGATCCGTCTACGAAATACGTTTACGCCCACGGAACCGGCGGGATGTTCTATTGTTTTGATTTTGACGGCAACATCGTGTGGCGGCGCTCGCTGACGGAATTCTACAATCGCGTCAGCGGCTACGGCGGCCGGGTCCACACGCCGATCATCGACGGGGACAATGTGATCATCAGTTTTCTGTCGTCGAACTGGGGCAGCCACGGCAAACCGGGGCATCGTTACGTTGCTTTTGACAAGATGAACGGCGCTGTCGTGTGGTGGTCCCAGCCGGGTGGCAAACCGCTGGACACAACTTATTCGGTGCCGGTGACCACCGTGTTGAACGGGCGTCGGATGATCGTCGCAGGGAATGCGGACGGCGGCGTTTACGGGCTCGAATCCCGGACCGGTCGGAAGATCTGGGGTTTCAAGATGAGCAAGCGGGGGATCAACACGTCGACCGTGATGGACGGCAAGTACGCGTACGTGACGCACAGCGAGGAGAATCTGAACACCACCGAGATGGGCGCGGTGGTCTGTCTGGATGCCTCGATGACGGGCGACCTGAACGAGAACGACAAGGGCGTCGTCTGGCGCCATGACGGGATCACGGCGGGCTATGCGTCACCGGCAATCGCGAAAGGGCGATTGTACGTGGTGGACAATGCCGGCAAGCTGTATTGCTTCGATGCCAAGACGGGCAAGCTGTATTGGACGCACACAATCGGTCGTGTGGGCAAGGGGTCGCCGACCGTGACAGCGGACGGTGTCATCTATGCCACGACCGTGAACGGGCGGTTTCTGATTCTGCAGGACCAGGGAGACGAATGCGAGCAGTTGGATGTCGAGCAGTTCGAAGCCAGCGACGACTCGGCCGAGATCTACGGGAGTCCGATTGTTTCAGAGTTCCAGGTGTTTTTTATGACTCGAAGCCACACGTTCTGCTTGCAATCCTTTGAGCCAACATTGTTCAATAAGCCGCCTCCCGCGCCCCCGGAGGAACCAGGTTTGCCCGAAGAAAAAGAGGGGGCGCTGTCTGCGGCGACGACGCTCTTGATCGTCCCGGGCGAAGTGACGCTGTCACCGGGCGAGCGGATCAATTTCCGGCCGCGCCTCTTCGACGCCGACGGCCGGGAGATCGGAGCAACCAGCGCGGCATGGACGGCGCCCGAGACGCTCGGCACGATTCAACCGGACGGAACGTTCACGGCCACCGACAAGAAGGCATTCATGGCGGGTCTCGTCGAGGCGAAGATCGGCAAGATCAAGGGCACGGTCCGCGTGCGTGTGACGCCGCCACTGCCGATCGAAGAGGATTTCGACTCTATGCCGGCCGGCAAGAACCCGCCCGGCTGGGTCGGGCTCGGCAAGAAGACGCAACTGACGATTCTGGGGAGAGACAACATCGTTCTCCAGAAGCTGGCGTCAAAGAAGTTCCCGTCGGTTCCGTTCATGCGAA
>JAPULF010000126.1 GCA_027295245.1 Planctomycetota bacterium | reverse complement strand
ACATTGCGTGGCGTCATAAGCTGATTCTCTTTCTCTGCACAAATCGGTGTTCCGGTTGCTTTGTGGCCGCAGCCGGACGATAGAGCGGAGCCTGACAAACCGCGAAAAGGCCGATCCCGAACAAAACGAATCGACCTGCCGCGCGAGCCAGGTCCGGAATTGCAATTCACCGCCTGCTTGCGGCGTTCTGTTCGGCCTCGGTCTCGCTCCCCGCCAACTTCCATTTCTCCTTGGAAAGCGCCGCAATTGCAGGCCGCTTCAAGATCGAACCTCGAACTGATCAAACTCACCGGTCGCGCCGGAGTCGACCACGGCGATCTCCCCAATGAATCCGCGCATTTGTTCCGCGATGGAATCCACAAACTGCGTGATTTCCGTTGCCCGGCCCTCCATGACCGCTTCAACACGCCCGTCCGGCAGGTTTCTGACGTAACCCGTGACCGCGAAACGCGCCGAGATACGGCACGTGGTGTAGCGAAATCCGACACCCTGGACGCGGCCGGAAAAGTGGACCGTCCGACGAATCATGGAATGCTCATGTCCGAACGGCTGTGTCCCGAAACGTCAGGTTTATTATACGGCAAGGGGAACCGTCTGGCAAGCCGGGGCCAGTCGCACGCGGCTTGTCGGCTGTTCTCTCCGCGTGTATCATATTCGCCGTAAGAGCGTCGCCCACGGGCGATAAATGCGACCACGGACACTCAGGTAAACCACACATGTACAAGAAAACGAAGCTCGCCCGCCTCAAGCACCGCAAGCGAAAAGCGCGGCTCAAGGCCAAGCAAAGAGCCCGAAAAGCCCAAGGGGCCAATAAGTAGCGGGCTAGTCTTCAAACGCGATCTTGACGGAACGTCCCTTGGCCTCGGGGGTCTTCGGCACCTCGATGGTCAGGACCCCGTTTCTGCACGAAGCGCGGATAGAATCCTCCTCCACGGGCGTCGGCAGATCGAATCTGCGGCAAAAGCTGCCGAAGCGGCATTCCGCGCGCAGGAAGCTGAGATCCTCGCCCGGTTTTCGCTCGGAAGGCTTGTTACCCTTGATGGTCAGGACGTCGTCGAGGATCGACACGTCGATGTCGTCGGCGGACAGTCCGGGCACCTCGACTCGGACGCGATAGCAGTCCTTCTCGTCAATGACATCGAACAAGGGCGCCCAGTCCTGGCCGTCCAGCGGGGCGGAACTGAGACCGCCGTGCCAGACGCGGTCGAGCCATCGGTCGAATTCGTTTCGCATGTCCTGCACGGAAAACGGAAGGTCACGGGGCGACGGAATACTTGGCATGGCGGGATCCTCCGCAGATTGGGCTCTCGTAGATGCCGAACACAGTGTAGCTCATTATAGCTCCGATTCAAACGCAATGGCCGTGGCGGGCCGTGCCGTTGTCGGTTTTGGGTTGATCCGCTAACCTTTCGTTTCCTTGGAATCCTGCAACCCAGGCACCTCCCCGGTGGCTTTCGCACATCGTGCATTGAGGGTCCATCTAGCGGCGGCGGATCGGGTTGCCCTGTGAAAAGCGTTTGAGGGAGCCATGACGAAGGATGTATTGGTTTTTGCGGAGCAGCGGGACGGCGTCCTGCTTTCGGCGAGCCTTCAGTGCGTGACGGCCGCCGCACCGCTTGCGGAGAAACTCGGCGGCCGCGTCGTTTGCGGCCTGATTGGACACGGGGTCGGCGGCTTGGCGGATCGGCTGGATGACGCTGGAGCGGCGGTGACGTACATCGTGGACGACGAGGCCTGCGGCAAGTACGGCGCCCTGGTCTATGCCCGGGCCTTGTCGGCTGTGATCGAAAAGTCCGATCCGCAGATTGTTCTGCTTCCGGCGTCGTTCATGGGCCGCGATCTTGCGCCGCGCGTGGCGGTTCGGACGAACGGGGCGTTGGCGACCGATTGCATCGAGTTAGAGATCGACGATCAGTCCGCCCTGTTGGTGAAACGGCCGATCTATAACGGCAAGGCATACAACAAGGTACACTTCAATCCGGGCCGGCGCCAGATCGCCTCGGTCCGGCCGAACACGTTTGCAGCGGCGTCGGGGTCGAGCACCAAGGCCGAGCGCGTCGCGGTGAGCGCCGCGTTCGACGCATCCGACAATCGGCAAGTGACGCGGGAGATCGCCCGAACCGGTGGCGCCGAGAAGGATGTCACCGAGGCGTCGATCATCGCCAGTGGCGGTCGCAGCCTGAAGGGCGAAGAGAATTTCAAGATCATCTACGATCTGGCGCATGCCCTGGACGGAGCGGTCGGCGCGAGCCGCGCGGCGTGCGATGCGGGCTATCAGCCGCACAGCCGGCAGGTGGGTCTGACCGGCAAGACGGTGACGCCGCAGCTCTACATCGCCTGCGGCATCAGCGGGGCCATCCAGCACCTCGCGGGAATGCGTGGCAGCCGGCGCATCGTGGCGATCAACACCGACCCCGAGGCGCCGATCTTCAAGCTCGCCGACTACGGCGTTGTCGCCGATTTGTTCACGTTCGTGCCGCTGCTGACGGAGGAAGTGAAGCGAATTCGAGCGTGACGGGGTGGCGACGGTGGGGTAACTCGTTCTTCGAACCGTGCCCTGATCCCGGAAACTGAATTCGGTCCGTTCCGCAGACCCAATCAACGAGATTGGTTGTTGCGCGGGCGAGACAGGCCGGCCCGCTCTGTGCAAACGGGCGTTCTCCCGACCGTCAGTTCACCTCAACCGCAAGCAGCGTGATGTCATCTTGCGTCAGAGACCCGCCGGTATGGGCTCTGACTGCGTCGAGCACGGCTGTCTTGGTTTCCATGAGCGTGCTGTCAGCGGCTTCACGCAGAATGGACTCAACCTCTGACCAACATTGGGTCCGCTCGTTCGCCGCCGAAGACACTTGTCCATGACCGGGCGGAATTCGTTCCGCGATGACACGATGGCGGTGTGCGTCGCGAATCCGAATCGATCGTTCCGGCGTATCTCCGCCAACTCCGCCGCGCCAATCATCGAAATGGATTCGTAAACGCGGCCCGGCCGGTGACAGGGCCCATTTCTGCCCAGAATCGGTCGATTTTCCCCCAAAAGTGGGCGTTTTCTGTGAGGAATCCCCCAATCGCGAGAAAAAAATACGGCTCTCCATTCCCCAAGGCCGGTTTATGGGTCCTGGCACGACAGTTGCTCAACCCTCCGGTCCGCATGTGGCGCTTGTCGCGGCGACGCGACCCGCTTGCGAAGTGTCGTTTCGCATAGCCGCGAGTCTTTTTTCGAATCGGAGGCCGACAACTTATGAACAAGTTCGATGATCATCGCGAAAACGTTTCTTTCAAATGTAGCCGCGCGTGTATTCGCCGTCTTCTCACCGTCGTCGGCGCGGGCTTGTTGCTGTTGCAGTCCGCAGGCTGTGAGACGTTTGTCGAAGCCGAAATCCCGTATGGGGCGTGCTGCCTTGAACCCGGCGTTTGTATGTTCATGGCCGAAGTGAGTTGCATAAGGGATGGCGGCGAGTATCAAGGCGATGACACCGATTGCGACGAGGATTCGTGCCTGGTGGACGATCCCCCTGGGCCCAATCCGCCGGTGGATCCGACGGGTGCTTGCTGCAATGGCAGCGCGGACGACGAGGGTTGCGAGGAGACCACTTTCAACGGCTGTGACAGTACTTTCCTGGGCAACGGCACCACCTGCCCCTTGTCTGGAAACTGCGATGAGATCGTCGGGGCGTGCTGCGACATCACAAACGGATCGTGCACCTTGACAAACGACGAAGGTTGCGACCTCGACGGACAGGTGTATCAGGGCGACGGAACGAATTGCCAGGACGATGGGTGCGAGATAACGGGGGCCTGTTGTGACGGCTAGTAGTGCGTGTTTACCACCGAGGAAATTTGTCTGAGCGACGACGGCGAGTTCCTGGGTGTCGGGGTCGCATGCGAAGCGAATACGTGCGTACCGACCGGGGCCTGTTGCAGGCTCGATGAGTGCGTGTCGACCACCGAGGAGACTTGTCTGAGCGACGACGGCGAGTTCCTGGGAGTCGGGGTCGCATGCGAAGCGAATACATGCGCGCCGATCGGGGCCTGCTGTTACGGCGATCAGTGCGTTCCCAACACAGAGGATATTTGTCACCGTTCCGGCGGCGAGTTCCTGGGCGAGGGGGTCGTATGCGAATCGAATACGTGCGCGCCGACCGGGGCCTGCATCTTCCTCTTGAGTCTCCAGTGCATCATCCTGACGGAGGATGAATGCGGCGAGCAGGGCGGAGTCTACTCCGGGGATGATACGGAGTGTATATAGACGCGGCCGCGGAATTCGCCGAGTCCACGGTCCGTTGGGGCGGCGAGTTCGTGTGAGGAAATGGGAGGCGGTGACGGGCACCGCCTCCCGGGTTGGCATGTAAGAACGCCGGCACTTCCGGCGATGCAGGATCGAGGTGTCATGTGTGCAAGAGAATCGAAGCATCACGGCGAGGGCGACGAGAAGACTCGGGGCATGGGAACCGTAACACCGATGCAAGCCGGCTTGAACCGGCGGAGGCGGTGCGGCAGTGGATCCAGGACTTCCGCGAGTGCAAGGACGGTTGGGGCGACCTCTTTAAGGTTGTGTTCTCGACCGCGGAGCCGTAACGATGCGACCGGCGCAGGTGCGAGGACGACCGGCCGTGGAGCGCGCGTCAGTTCGGGTTGCGGAAGAACATGGCCGTGAACCAGTAGTTGGTGCCGGTCTTTTGCACGCCGATGCCGCAGTGGGTCCAGGGCGGCATGGTCTGGGCGCCCGCGACCGGCATGGGGGCATCGATCTGCGTGTGATGGCCCGGCGAACCAATCCAACTGTCGACCGCGCCTTGACCGGTCTGAACGGAGCCGGACGACATGAAGAGGTTTTCGCCGACGAACGGATTGCCGCTGGTCGGATCGATGGAGCCCAGCGGATCGTGCACAATCCCGGCGTTGAGCGCCCGTGTCGCCGGGTCGGTATTGGTGTTGGGGTCGACGTGGGCGAAGAAGTTCCCCGTTTCCATGGCCGTGTTGTGTGCGTCGGCAACCAGGGCGCCTGCCAGATACCAGGTGTAGGCCGCGAGGCCCTTGGTGGCGCGATGGGTATTCATTGCCGCGAGGGCGTCCATGGCGAGCTGCAATTCCTCGGCGGTCATCATGTTGGCCGGAGGTGTCGGGGTGGTTCCGCCCGTTCCGGTGCCGGTTCCGGTTCCGGTTCCAGGCATCGGCATCGTGTTCGGGCACCCGTTGCTACCCATGGTCGACATCGCGAGCACTGCTATGCAGCCAAATCGAAAAAGACGCGTCATCATCCGATCCTCCCTACGTTCCTGAACGGACTGATTCTCCGTTT
>JAPULF010000125.1 GCA_027295245.1 Planctomycetota bacterium | reverse complement strand
AAGACCTTGTGAGCTTCTCTTCCCTCCGTATTCCAACCATGCAAAGCCCATGCCGACGCAGCGTACCCGCCACGCAGCCGACCCGGGGTCAACGCTAACCGCTTGTGAGATAATGAGTATCAACGCGGAGCCCCCGCTGCGGTCGATGACCGCGTGAAGGTCCGTTTCTAACGAATGTGGTTTGGCATCACCGACGATTGCGGACCACCGATCCGTAACCATCATTCAGACAAGAGGTTCGACCGATTGTTGACGCGATGCAACGTCGAGAAACAAAACGGTGATTCAGGGGCCGGATCAAACGCCCGCTAACGCGAATGCGTGACCACCTTTTCGGCAAGCTGCCGATAAGCCTGAACCAAATCCCGGCAGACGAGGTCCACCCGACGCCGCAACTCGCGCCGATCCTCGATCATGCGGCTTGAAAGACGCCTCAGCCGATCCCGGCGCTTCTCGTCGCGGGCACGCTCCCGACACTGCCGGACGGATTCCCGAACAACGGTCGAAAGACGCTTCAAATCAAACGGCTGCGGCAACACGTCGATCGCTCCGGCACGCAGGGCCGAAAGCACCCGAACCCCGTCCAATTCCTCGTCCAACAGAATCAGCGGGGTTTCTATTTCGGACGGCTGCTCCTGCACCAACGCCAAGCCCGAACCGTCCGCCAACGAATGGGCGGCGATAATCACGTCGAAGGAATGCTCGCACGACGCCTTTTCCGCCTCGGCGAGGGTCGCCGCGATGGTCACATCCGCTTGGATTTGGGTAATGAGATGATGCGTCAGGGTCGCTATTGCGCCGTCATCGTCCAGTACCAAGAGAACCCTGACAGTCGCCGGCTCCATCTTCGCACACTCCTGCGTGTCCATCCGCTGCATCTTTTCGCCCTCCGCTGGCCGAGCTTCTTCGGGACTGTCGGCGCGACTCGATCGCGGTTCGAGCCATAGAGACCGACTCGAACACGCATATTACGAATCTACAAAAGCCGGAACCCCCATGATTCCGCGGGCCCCAATCTCGAAGGCCCGTACGACGACCGAGAATCCGTTCCCGGCCAAGCCGCAATCAATCCCCCGCTCGTTCGGAGGACCCCCGGGTCGCACAAGGGAGCCGGAGTTCGACCCGAGTACCCCGTCCCGGCGTGGAATCGATCCAAACCCGTCCCCCGTTCAGACTCATCCACTGCTGCACGCGAGCGAGCCCGAGTCCGCGTCCGCGACCTGCCGGACGATGCGAGAAAAACGGATCCAACGCCCGTTCCGCCACCTCCGCCGGCATACCGGTGCCGTTGTCGATCACCGCGACAGCCACATTTTTGTCGGTCAGTTCCCCCCCGGCCTTGACGGTCAACCGCCGTGTCGCCGGTTCCGTCGCCGAAACCGCGTTGGCGATCAATTCGCGGAACGTCCCGATTAGTTGCTCGCGGTCGAACCGCGCCCGCGGGGTATCGGACGATATCGCAATCGTGATATCAGATGCCTCGGACATCCCCTCGAACACCAAACGGGCGATGAGCGATTCGAGCAACTCGAGCAGATCGATCGCCTCCGGCCGCGGCGACCGCGGTGTCGCGAACTCCATGAGGTTCGTCAGGACATTACTACAAATATCTGCGTTCTCGACGATCGCGTCGACCGCCTTGGCGTCCGCCTCGGCCGCCTGCCCGCGAAGCATCTGGGCCCGTCCCGAAATCACCGACAACGCCGTGTTCATCTCGTGGGCCGCCCCCGCCGCCATTTGGGCGACCGACTCCAGCGCCTTCGCCCGCCATGTTTCCGCATGAACCGCCGCCTGACGCCGGTTCATGTCCGCAAGCGCTTCGCCCGAACCGATCGCCGCCGAGGCCGACCGGGCCTGGGCGATCGCCAGTCCGCACGCCGCACTCAATCCCTCCATCTCGGCCGACTCCGCGTGCCAGGCCGCAACGCATCCGGCGTCCGCCTGCATCACGGCGCCGCCGGCGCAACGCCCACCCCGAACGAGCGGCATCAACCACGTCGGCCCGGCGCCCAGCAAATGACGGAATCGTTCCATGAATCTCGAAACGTGCGGTCCCGGAGGCGACAGCCAGGTGCCCGTCCGAGCCAGGTCCGCCGCAAATCGCGTCTCTCTCAGCAGATCGGAGTCCCGCGTCGGCGGTTTGACGAACTCCGTGCGAACGGTCCCGTCCGACACCCCGACCTCGAGCCACGCCCGGCCCGTGCCGATCGCAAACACCACGACCGAATGGACGGACATGGCTTGACGCAACGCCTCCGCCGCCGCCCCGCAAGCCCCGATCACCGAATCCCCCGGCGTAATAGACCGACCGAGAAAACTCAGCCCGTTGAAGTAACCGGCCTTTCGCGCCAAGAGCCGATTCTGCTCCGCCAGCGTCGAATTCGCCCGGGTCAGCGAATCGGCTTCGTGTGAAACCGTCCGCGAAGGTCTTTCTCCACGGCCGCGATCGTCGAGCCCGAGCATTCGCGCCCTATGCTCGACCTCATCGCGGACCCATTCACCGATTTCGTCTAGTGCTTGCGAGTCCAGGCCCATCCGGCCCGCCAGATCCTGAACCGACAGATTCTGGGCCGACCGTTCGGCCCGCGGGAGCCAATTCCCGATTCTTAGCCCGCGCACCAATGCCGACGCAAGCTGCACGATCTGAACGTGGCCTCCCGCCGCCACCGACGGGGGAAGGGCCTCCGGATCCTGATCGTGCAACCAAATACACTCAATGATCGATTGGGGCAGTTCCCACCGTGT
>JAPULF010000124.1 GCA_027295245.1 Planctomycetota bacterium | reverse complement strand
GGCACGAAGTTGCGGCTTGCGGGGCTTGGCATGCCCAAGTCGAACGGAGAGCGCGGCCACCAATACGCGGTGATCAAGATCGTTCCGCCCGGCAGCCTGACGGATACGCAGGCTTCTTTGATGGCGGAATTCGCGAAGTCGCTGACCGATTCGCCGCGAGAGGGGTTGTGGCCGTGATGGACCGCGGGCGACGGAAGCGCGACTTGTCGGAGGTGGTCGGTCGAACCGTGACGCTCTTCGTCCTGACACTCACGTTCTTCTTGGCAGGGCCGACATATCAAGACGCATTCGCATCGGGGGACGACGGGCCGGCCGTTCTGTCCGCTCCCGATGCGGGCGAGGCCACTTCCCAACCGAGTTCGATGCGTGACGATCAGCGGATGCGGCGTTGGCGGCGAACGATGTTGTTGGGCTTGTTGTTGCTGGTGGTTCTTGCGGTGGCGTCCGTCGCGATCATACGGTTTTCTCGGAACTACCGGCGTTATCTTCTGCAGCATCCTCGGACGCCTACGCCGAGCGACGACGTGTGGAAGATGCACAAGTTGCCGGAGGAGGAGGGTTCGACCCCGCCCGACGACGATCGCGGCTGGGGGGACAGTTATGGTGATGAATCGGATTTCGATTCGCCCGATCGGCGTTGAGCGAAAGCTGCTGGCCCTTGGATTCTGAGACCGGGGCGACTCTCCGGCGCGGTCGAGACCGGCGACCCTCGGACTTTGCAAGACCGGAAACGCACCGGCAGAACGCCGCCTATCCTGCCGATACCTGTCCCGATGCACATCGGGGTCCATCGGGACGCGCCGGGGATGCTCCCCTGTTGACTTCGCCCTCCCTGAACTTGTACCGGCACCAAACTTCGTCCAACCGTTGACATTCGATCGAATGCCAAGTATCAGGCCGCAAACGGGACGCGATTGGGAAGCGTCCGGAAGAGGGAGCGATGCGTGGAACTTGAAGGCAAGGTTGCCCTGATTACCGGGGCGGGTCGGCGGATTGGTCGTGCGATCGCGTTGGAATTGGCCGAGCGCGGTTGCGACTTGGCGCTGCACTTCAATCGGTCGGAGGAGGCGGCGGCGGAAACTGCGGCGATGGTCGAGTCAATCGGTCGACGCACGACGCTGCTCCACGCGGACCTTGGCGACGCGGATGCGGTCGGGCATCTTGCCGGCCGGGCCGTGGAGGCCCTGGGATCGCTGGACATTTTGGTGAACAACGCATCGTTGTTTGAGCGGATGGATTTGGAGGGCTTTTCGATTGACGCATGGAATCAAACGCTTGCAGTGAATCTAACCGCGCCGGTGATTCTTTGCCGGTCGGCCGCGCCGTTTTTGAAAAAGGCGAATCCCGGCCGGATCGTGAATCTGGGCGATATCTCCGCCGAACGCCCGTGGTCGGATCACTTGGCATACTGCGTGTCCAAGGCGGGGTTGTCGTGCCTGACGCTGGCGCTGGCGAAGGCACTCGCGCCCGATGTCCTGGTGAATACGGTGGCCCCTGGGGCGGCCGTGTTTCCGGAAGACTACCCGCCGGAGAAGATCAAGGCGATCACGCGGCGGGTGCCGGCCAGGCGGGCGGGATCGGCGGAGGAAGTGGCGGCGGCGGTTCGGTTTCTGGTGGCGGAGGCCAATTACGTGACGGGCACGATTCTGACGGTGGATGGGGGGCGCAGTATCGCTTGGTAGGGGTTTGCGCGAGGACCGGCGTTACGCGCAAGGCTCGTCGCCCACAAGGGGTGACGCTACGGTCGAGTTTGAACCGCGTTCGCGGAAGCTACTGGCGGGGGTGGCAGCGTTGATGGATAGATTTGAGCCGGGAAGAGTCGACGTGGAGATAGACTTGTGTTGTCGACACGTCGGCGTGGCCCAGGAGTTCCTGCACGATACGCAGGTCGGCGCCGCCTTCCAGCATGTGGGTCGCGAAGCAGTGACGCAGGGTGTGCGGCCCGACGGGCACCTGGATGCCGGTGGCGCGGGCGTATCGATTGACGAGTCGCCAGATGTTGGTTCGGTCCATGGGACGTCCGGTGCGGGTGACGAACACGGCCGCGACCGGGGCGAGTGATTCGGTCAGGACGGTGCGCAGGCCGCCGGTGTATTCCCGCACCGCATGGATTGCGTGTGCGCCGAGCGGCACGATGCGTTCCTTTCCACCCTTGCCGAAGCATCTGACGTACCCTACATCGAGGTTGATGTCGTTGGTGCGGAGTCTGGCGAGTTCCGAGACCCGCATGCCGGTGGCGTAGAGGACCTCGAGTATGGCGCGGTCTCGGGTGTAGAAGGGGTCCCCGGGTTGCGGAGCGCTAAGCAGGGCGTCGACCTGTTGTTGCCGCAGGACGTGGGGAAGCTTGAGCCATTTTTTGGGCGTTTCGAGCAGTGCGCTGACGTCCTCGGGGAGCACGCCGATGCCGAAGAGGTGGCGCAAGAACATTTTGACGGAGACAAGATGCCGGGCGATTGACGAGAGGGCGAGTTTGCGCTCGGAGAGCCGGATCAGGTATGCGCGGACGATGAGGGGCGTGATCGTCGCAGGCGAGCAGATGTCGCGGTCGTCCAGCACGTCGACGAACTCGCGGAGGTCTCGTCGATAGGCGTCGACGGTGTTGACGGCCAGCCCACACTCGACGACGAGGTGTTCGATGAAGCCTCGAAGGAGGCGCGGCCAATCGGCGGGTCTGGCGGCGTCGGCGGGCGGCGCATGCAGGATGGCTGCGGGCGGCGCGGCCCGGTTGCCGGACGAACGGAGGCTACCTGACGCGGGCGACAACATCGGTTTCGCCTTTCCCCTGTATGGATATCGAGATTTGGTGGAAAACTTTACAGGTGTCGAATTCGCCGAGGCAGTGATCGAACACCTCCGAAAGCCGTTGGAGGGTGAATCGCCTGGCGCAGCGAACGTCGTTCCATTCGAAGTATGGGCAGATTCGGCCGCTTTTACGCTCTCGCATCGACTGCTCTCATCCGTACGGAGCGCGCGCCCCGGCGGGGCACGGCGGCGAATCCATGGCTGTTCAATCTATCGGCGTCTCGGGGATTGGGGGTTGACCAGATCCTACCCGGAAGAACCGCGCGTCGAAGACGGCTGACTGTCTGAGCACGGAGCGGCTATCTCGATCCGGCCACGCGCCCGGCGGCAGCTATTGCGCAGCCGAATCCGCAGGTCCGGTAAACGCCAAGCTGAATCTCTTGCGGTTTTTGTTGTACTTCGCGTACGACTGTGGCGGCCCGCGTTTTCATGGGCGCAGGGCTATCGCTGCGCGCAAAGTTCGTCACCCGCGATGGATGACGCTACAGTGAATCGCGAATTGCCGTGATTCAGAATTCATCCAACAGGTTCGCACGGAAGGCTTAGCTCGAACCGGGCGAGGTGAACCCCGTTTTGCCGACCGTGGCCTAGCGTGAGACGTCCGCCCAGACACTCGGCCCAGTATCGCGACAGGGCCAAGCCGAGGCCCATTCCGCTGAGACCTTCGGCGTCGGCGGTTCTTCCGCGGCGGAAGGGGCGAAAGATCTCGCGCCGATCGGCTTGGGCGACGCCGGGTCCTGCGTCCTCGACCTCGAAGACCACGGAGTTGTCGGGTCCGTCGCTGGTGCTGAGCCAGATTCGACGGTCCTCCGCGCCGCTGCTGTATTTACAGGCGTTGTCCACGAGGTTCGAGAGTATCTGCACGACGAACTCGGAGTCGGTATCGACGGCGACGTCGTGGCGGCAACGGTTGTCGATCACGAGTTGTTTGTTTGCGGCGTCGCACCGTCCGGCGGTCTCGGAACGGACGGCCTCGAGCAATTCGGCGGGCATGATACGGCGGCGGTCGAGTTTCGGAGTTCGGGCCCCCATGCGGGAGTAGGCGAGGACGTTTTCGACCAGTCTGGCAAGGCGCTTGGATTCGCCCCGGAGGGTTTCGATATACTCGCGTCTGCGTTCGGGGTCTTTCGCGGCGTCGCCTGAAAGAAGATCGGTGTATAATTGGAACGTCGTTAGCGGCGTTCGCAGTTCGTGGGTTACCGCGGCGACAAAACGCATGCGCCGCTCGATGATGGTGACGTAACGAAAGGTTCCGTAGGTAATGGCGATCAGTGCCGCGAGGGTGGCCAGCCACGTGACGGCTAGACCGAGATTCAGGCCGCCAAGCCGGGCGGACTCGGGCACCTGAGTCGGTCGTCCGGTTTCGAGGCGGATGGGCAGAGAGAGCATTGCGGATTCGGGGGAGGCATTGGCATCCGGAGGGACGGGGACGAGGCGGGCGCTCGGAAAGATGTCGGCGATTTCGGCTTCCAGCGTGGCACGAAGGCGATTCCAATCGATGAGAACCCCCTGAAGAATGCAGAAGCCGGGGCCCTTGGGGTGTACGAAGCGAACGAATGCGAGATACATGGATTCATCGGCCGCAAGGTCTACCCAAACCGGTTCCATCGGTGAACGCTCGACTTCAATGCACCCGCTGGCATCGACCCCCGTGGTAGGCGACCATGACTTGATGTCGAGATTCTCCAACAGGACGTTGCTCGAAATGCACTGTTCTTTGGGGTGGTTTTCAAGCAGCCTGTCGAAACGACGGACCGGACCGAGCGCGATGTCACTTTCGGCCCCTTCGTCGCCGGCCGCGTCCAGAACGTTGAAGAGCGATGAGAGGGTGTAGCTGTCCCGGAGTGCAGTGAGCCAGTTTTCGGGACGGGCCATCCGGGCGCGGACGTCCGGGTCCATCGCAATCGCCGACATGGCGGAACCGTCAAACGCGGGGGCCTGGGGCGAATGCCAACGATCGGATTCGGAGACCATGAAGTGCATAAGAATCCAAGGAGTCGATGGAACGAGTTGCAACGGGGACGGCACGAGGGTGGTCCTGCTCACGTCCACATTGGTTTTTTGATTTCGGGCCTCGGCGGGTTTGTACTCGTAGCGGTAGTGTTCGAACGGTCGGCCGCTTTCCAGCCAGAGGATCGGCGCGACGACGTCGTGGATGCGGTAGATGGCGAGCATTAGGTCTTCCCGGTAGGCCTTTTCAGCGGCGTCGCGGGCTTCCTTGCGTTCGAGCTGAATGACCGAGTGCGTGGCCCATGCAAGGCCACCGCAGACGAGAAGCCAGACGAGAACTATGGCGAACATGACGTGACGACGGGTGGTTTGCGGAGTGGTCATGTCGTCC
>JAPULF010000123.1 GCA_027295245.1 Planctomycetota bacterium | reverse complement strand
CCGCGCCCCTGCCGCAGAAACAATCCCGCGGTTTGCCGTATGCGGCTGGGCTTTCCACGTGACTGTCGCCAAACCGGATCATATCAACTGCCTGCTCGCTACGGACGCTGAAGGAAAAATCGTCCGCGGTGTGCTGAAACGAAGGCTGAGCCGGGAGCTGTCAAATCGCTTCCCAAACGCTATACAGACCCGAGGAGTCCGGCTGTTCTCGCAGCCTAATCGGCCAAGTCATCCCAATCGTCGATGAATACGAAGTGCGGCCAATCAGGCGTCGTTTCCTTGTTATAAGTCAGGTGCACGATCGCTAACCGATCATCCGGTACCGCGAATAGCACGTCGTCGGAATCCAATCTACGCGCCACAGCGCGCGGATTCTGCGATCGCATGGCATGGTCATGCGTCATCTCACGATGCAACTCCTCCGTTAACGATTCAGATTCCTCGCTGTCGACCCATCGCCACGGGTCCGGAAGCTAATCTGCACGACTCTCCTCCCCAAACACGACCCGATGCCCCCAAGGATCGGTCACACTGAAGTCGCGCATGCCGTATTCGCGGACGCTGACCCGGCCGGTGCGCTCCGGCTCCACGGTCGAGTATCGCGCGTGGAGTTCCTCGACACCGTTCGTAACAACGTAGACCGATTGCGGCGCGATTACATCGGGATCGGACGCGGGCTTCAACAGGAGTTGAAGCGAGTGGTGCCCGATCCCGGCGGCCTTCGTTTCGCCCTCCTCCGGACACCGGAACCGAACCTCCAGCCCCAGCCGCGACCAGAATTCGATCGCCTCCTGGATGTCCCCCACCTGCATCACCGACATCATCAGTCCCAGCTCGATCCGATCTTCCATCAGTCCGACTCCTTGCCGATGACAAGCACGCCTCGGGCACGCACAGCTGTGGGCATGACGCCCCAAGTATCGAACTGTGCCCGGTGGCCCTGTTCCCGCTCAGTCGCAAGAATACTGCCGCCTGATTGCCATCGTCACGTATGCGGCCTATCTTGAAACGCCATGTCGGGACCGGAACCCACACTCCGAGACGCCCAGCTCTGCTGCCGCTTCTGCGGGTACAACCTTACGGGCACGCTCATGGGCGGTGTCTGTCCGGAGTGCGGCCGACCGGTCGCGGACACCATCAGAACATTCGCCGAGGCAAAGACGTCCGGCAAGGCGATCGCCAGTCTGGTACTGGGCATTATCTCGCTCACCACCGGTTGCCTGCTGCTCGGGCCTCTCGCAATCTACTACGCCAAAAAGTCGGAAGCGGAGACTGCTGCCGGAACGGTCAGCCGAAGCTCGAAGGGAATCGCCAAGGCGGGCTTCGTGCTGGGTGTGATCTCGACCGTACTGATGCTCGGCTACGTAGTACTTCTGCTGGCTGGTTTAGCAATCGACTGATCATGGCGAGTCGGCCAAACTGCAATCAAAGCCCGATGCACCGGCCAGGGCTGCCTGCCGCCGATCATCGAATCGCCTATCGGAAAAGAGATACGCTCGATCGCAACGAATGCCTGAGACGGAAAGCGAGGAAAAAATGGAGCCCGAACCGAACGATTCCTTTCCCGAACTGGTCACCAACCTCCCCGAGGCCGACATTCCGTTCGACGGCGTCCGCGGCTGGATATCCCAGGCGGCGGATCATCAGGTCGTTTTTCTCGACATCGATCCGATCGGCGAAGTGGCGCCGCATAGTCACGGCGAGCAGTGGGGCATGGTCGTCGAGGGCGAGGTGGAACTGACCATCGAGGGCCGAACCCGCAGATACAAACGCGGCGAGGCCTACCACATTCCGGCCGGTGCGGTCCACAGCGCCAAGTTCCTGTCGCACTTCCGGGCCATCGACATCTTCGCCGACGTCGACCGCTACAAGCCTCGAAAACCGTGATCGTTCTCACCTGTTGAAAGGGGACGACCGGATCGGGTGACCCGGCCATGGGTCGGGCGCTAGTCGAACACCAGCCGAAGAAACGCCTGAAACAGACCGTTGGCCTCTGGGCTTTCGCGAAAGCTGTCGAAAGCCGCCTGCAACTCCTCGGGGCTCATCGCTCGGCCGTATCCCTCCATGTAATGGCGAAATCGATGGAGGTTGGACTCCCGGCTCAGCTCGGGGTGAAACTGCGTCGCCCAAATGGGCTTCTCCGGAATTCGAAACGCCTGCATCGGGACTCGTTCGCTCGAGGCCAGATTCAGCACTCCGTCCGGTTGACGGCCGGCGCGGTCCTTATGACCCTCCTGGGCCTGAAAGCTTCGGGGCAGCGTGCCGAAGAGCGGATCGTTCATGCCGTCCTCGGTCAGCGTCAGTCGATAGGTGCCAATCTCGATGTTGGCGCCGTCGTAAACGACCTCTCCGCCCAGCGCCGCCACCAGGCAGTGGTAGCCGAAACAGGACGCGAACATCGGGTGCCCGGCGGCAACCACCTCGCCGAAAAAATCGAGCACGTCCGCGCAATGCGGCAGGTTCCGCTTGGATATGTAGAAGTCGCCCGCGCCTCCGACGAGCAGGCCGTCAAACTGCCGCCAATGGGCCGAACCGGGCGGGCCTCCCAGGAGGTCGTAAGGAACGATCTGCTCGCGCTTCAGGGCGCCGCGCTCGACAAAGCACATCCGCTCGTGATCCCGCATGGGATCGTCGGCGTCACGGGCCTGTAAGAGAAGAAACTTGAGATCGGGCACGGGAGACATCCATTACGATTCTTTCACCGCCGCGATCAGATCCAGAAACGCCTTCTTCCCGTCGCCAAAGAACATCAGGCAGTTGTCGGCTGCGAAGAGCGGATTGGGGATCCCCGCAAACCCCGGGCTGAGGCTTCGCTTGATCACCACGACGGTCCTGCACTTGTCTATGTCGATGATCGGCATGCCTGCGATCGGCGACTTGGGGTCGGTGCGGGCGACGGGGTTCACGACGTCGTTGGCGCCGATCACGATCCCAACGTCGACCTGCTCCAGCGTGGGGTTGATCACATCCATCTCGAGCAGTTTGTCGTACGGGATATTGGCCTCCGCCAGCAGCACGTTCATGTGGCCCGGCATCCGGCCCGCCACCGGATGGATGCCGAATTCCACGGTCGCGCCGCGCGACTCGAGCAGGTTGGCCAGATCGCGCACCGCGTGCTGGGCCTGCGACACGGCCATTCCATACCCCGGAATGATTACCACCCTGCGGGCGCCGTCCAGCAGCATGGCCACTTCCTCCGCGGAGGCGGATTTCACTTTCCCCGCGTAGACATCGTCGGCGCTGGCCGTTTCGGCGGTCGGGCCGAGCGTTCCGAAAATGACGTTTCTCAACGACCGGTTCATGGCCTTGCACATGATTTTGGTCAGAACCAGACCGGATGCCCCCACCAGCGATCCGGCAATGATCAGCACGTTGTTGTTGATCACGAAACCGGTGGCCGCGGCCGCCAAACCGGAGTACGAATTCAGCAGGGCAATCACCACGGGCATGTCGGCCCCGCCGATCGGCGTCACCAGCAGCACGCCCAAGACCGCCGCAACCAGCACCATCAAAGCGTACGGAGGAAAGTAGCCCGGATTGGTGTACATCCAGTATCCGATTGCGATCGCCCCCGCGAGTAGCAGGAAGTTCACCGCCTTCTGACCGGGGATCAGATTGCCGTCCTTGATCCACTTGACGCCGTGAAGTTTTCCGGCCGCTACCAGGCTGCCCGTCAGGGTGACCGCCCCGATCAGTCCCGAGGTCGCCGTGGCGATCGAAAACTGTGTTCGGAATGCATCAGAGAATTCCGCACCCCCGATTACATCGCCCCTGAGGATCAGTTCGGCTCCCGCGACAAAGGCGGACGCGACACCGCCGAGTCCGTTGAACAGGGCCACCAATTGCGGCATTCCGGTCATTTCGACCTTGACCGCCAGGACCAGTCCGACCGCACCGCCGATCACGAGCCCCGCGATGATCCATCCCCACCCAAAATCGAGATGCTGTTGGCTGCGCAACGTGACCACCACCGCGAGCAGCATGCCGACGGCGCTCATCAGATTGCCGCGGAGCGCGGTCTTCGGGTGCGTCAAGCCCTTGATGCCGAAGATGAAGAGAATCGACGCGATCAGATAAAGTAGGTTTGTCAGTGCGGTACTGCTCACGAATGAGTCCTCGGTTTTTGGCGGGCAGTGCTATTTCTTCTTACGGAACATCCCGAGCATGCGGTGCGTCACGAAGTATCCACCGACCACGTTGATCGTCGCCGTAATGACCGCCAGCAGTCCAAGTATCCTTGTCAACCAGAGGTGTTCGGTCCCCGCGGAAATCAGGACACCCAGGGCCCCGATGATGGTGATTCCGGAAATGGCGTTCGAGCCCGACATGAGCGGGGTGTGCAACGTCGGCGGTACCTTTGTGATGATTTCGAAGCCGACGAAGATCGCCAACGCGAATATCGTGAGCAATAGAACGAAATCAACTTCCATCGAAACTGCCTCCTGTTGTCGAAGCAAGATCCATACTCGGCTACGTTCCGCCGCCGGCCTGTGCTTCACCCAGTGTGGCGCGGACCCGCTCGTGAAAGATATCGCCGCCCCGGGTTACGAGGGTCCCCGCGATGATCTCATTTTCCGGGTCGAGATTGAGGGTCCCATCCTTCGACACGTCCAGGACGAATGCCGCCATCGTTCGAGCGTACATCTGACTCGCATGATACGAAAGCGATGATGCCAGGTGCATCGGGGCCTCAATCACGACCCCGCCGTGCAACACCGATTCTCCGAATTTCGACAACTCGCAGTTGCCGCCGGCCTCGCCGGCCAGGTCCACGATCACCGTGTCGGGCCGCATCGATTCGACCATGTCCCGAGTAATCAGGACCGGGGCCGGTTTGCCCGGAATGAGGGCCGTGGAAATCACGACGTCGGCAACTTTGACGTGTGCGGCGATTGTTTCCTTCTGCTTGAGTTTGTAGTCGTCCGACATTTCTTTCGCATAGCCGCCGGCGTCTTCCGCATTCTGGGCGGGGGCCTCTACCTCGACAAAACGGGCGCCCAGGCTTTCGACCTGTTCCTTGACCGCCGGCCGGACGTCGAAGACCTCGACCACGGCGCCCAGGCGCTTGGCGGTTGCGATCGCCTGAAGACCGGCGACGCCCGCGCCGAGCACGAGAACCTTGGCCGGTTTGATCGTGCCGGCGGCCGTCATGAACATTGGGAAAAAGCGATTCAGCTTTGACGCAGCGATCAACACGGCCGAGTATCCGGTGACCGTGCTCATTGCGCTCAAGGCGTCCATCTTCTGGGCGCGGGTAATCCGCGGCATCAACTCCATCGCCAGGGCGTCCACGCGTTGCTCCGCCAACCGGCGAATCAGATCGCCATTCGAAAGCGGGTTGAGCAAGGCGATCAGTATCACCCCGGATCGGAGCCGGCCGGTCTCGTCGTCGGTCGGCGCCGAGACCTTCGCAATGATGTCCGCTTGTTCGTAAAGATTGTCTGTCGTGGTCAGCGATGCGCCGGCTTCGCGATACTCCGAATCACCGAATGAAGACGCCTCGCCGGCGCCGTTTTCGACGAAGACTTCGAATCCGGCTTTCTTCAGTTTGCCGCACGTCTCGGGCGTCGCCGCGACACGGCGTTCACC
>JAPULF010000122.1 GCA_027295245.1 Planctomycetota bacterium | reverse complement strand
GGCCTATGTTCGGCGAAAGGACCATGCCAGTGCGGTTCAAACGTATCAGCAGATTTTGAGCGACCGCAGCCTGCCCGGCGTGGGAATCAAGATGCGGCCTCAGTGGCGTCCGCCCGGCGGCCACAAGGAAGAGCGGAATCTCCGCGAGGATTCGTTTGTGGAAGCCGGAACGCTGGCACGTATCTGGATCGAGCGATTGATGGCGGACTTCGGTCCGGAGGTCTACGCGAAGGTCGAACGACGGGCCCGCGATCGACTCGAGGTCGCCGGCGCGTCGAAAGACGCCGTGGGCATGCTTGCGGTCGCGGAAGAATTTCCGAATTCCAGGACTTCGGCAATGGCTCTATTGGCCCACGCCCGGCTCATGCGAGACCGATCCGATTGGAAGTCCGCCGCGCGTTCCTACCGCCGGGCGCTGAATCGCCGCGAGCGGGTCAATCGCCCGGAGATGCTCCGTGAATTCGCAATCTGTCTCATTCAATCCGGCAGTCCCGATGTCGCCGGACACTGGCTTGACCGGGCGACGCGAGACTATCCGAGCGAGCGATTCGCGCACAACGGTCGGATCATCTCGTTCAAGCAACTGCGCGAAGAGCTGGTCGGAAAACTCGGCTTGAGCGACGTGACGGTTCCGAAGATGCGTTGGCCCGTAACGCGCGTATATCAGCGGTTGTACGCCGATCCCGTCGCCGTACTGAACCCCACATTCAGCAGCCTTCCCGAGACCCGCTGGGACATACTGTTGACCTATTCAGGCCGGAGCCTCGAACTGCGACAGCCCGCGACCGACCGGGCGTTGTGGCCCCGACCGGTCGAGTGTCAGTCCGAGCCCGTACTTCTCGGCATGGATGCCGACCGTTTCGTCCTTGCAACGCGGAACCGCCTGTTCGCACTGACCCGAACCAGCGGTCAGCTCGCCTGGCAAGTGGGAGAGCCGCCGGTTGAAGACCCGAACGCGGATCCCGAAACCCTCCGGTCTTGGACCGAATTCGCCATGACGCCGACCCGGCTCTTCGCCGCGAATGATCGACGGGAATTGTTGTGCATCAATCTCTCGGACGGCGCAATACTATGGCGCAAGGACCAGGGGCCTCGCGCGGGCGGCAGCCTCGTCGCCGATCGGGATCGCGTTTGCTTTGCCGCGTGGAAGGGCCGACAAAACACGCTGGCCGTGCTGGACGCCGCCACGGGGGAGCCCACGCGAACGATCTTCCAGGAGGAGGATCGCCCCATCCAGACCTTGAAGCTCACGCCCGACGGGATTCTCCTGGTGGTTTTGTCAAACGGCGTGATTGCCGTCGATCCGCGAAGCGGCGAGACCCGATGGCGAATCGACTGCCACGACCACTTGGTACTTTCAACCCTGCACGTCGATCCCGAGGGACTTTTCGTGAGTTCGGACGGACGGCGGATCGACAAGTACGACCTCGAAACCGGCCGACCGATCTGGTCCACGCCGCCACTTTGCACGAACAAGCACGGGGGGCTTTGGGCGAGAATATCCGGCGGTGTTCTTTACGCGGCCTCGTCCGACACGCTTGTGGCCTACGACACCGCCGACGGCCAACCCCTCTGGACCGCCGCCGACCCGCCGGGGCTCACGCACGCCCCTCAAATCGTCAAGGATGCGATCGTCACGGTCTTGCCCGAGAAGGACAAGGCGCCCGGCCGCCGCCTTCCGGGCGCGGACGAGATCGAGGAAACCCGTTATCGCCTCCTGAGGTTTGACCTTCGGGACGGCCGAAGACGTCCAAGCGGGCACGAGCCCGAGAAGAACCTCGACCATGTCGCGACTTTTGGCGGGCTGTTTGTTCGCGATCGGTGCCTGCTCATCCTCGACGGTAACCGACTGATCGGCTACGTTGGGGCGGAGCCCTAACGCACCCTTTGGATTCAAGCAGGCCATGCAAGTCAAACTAGAATGCTTCATCGAGCCCAGCTTCGGAGAAAACGCGTACGTCGCGTGGCGCCGCGAAGGCGGCCCTTGCTGGATCATCGACCCGGGTCCGCCGCCCTCGGCCGCCCAGATTATCGAGCATGTCGATTCACTGAAGCTCGTGCCCGATGCGTTGGTTTTGACGCACGGTCACGCCGACCATATCGCCGGTGTTCCGGAGATCATGGCGAAGTACGCGGGGCTTCCGATCTACATTGCAAGCGAAGAACGGCAAATGCTCACCGATCCCGCACAAAACCTCTCGTCCGGCTTGGGCATCCCGTTCAAAACGGACATTACGGATACGCGCGATCTTCCGGCGGGCGAAACCCTGACTCTGGACGACAGCACTTGGCAGATACTGGACACGGCGGGGCACTCGCCCGGCGGGCGCACGCTCTACTGCGAGGAGGCCGGGATTGCAATTGTCGGAGACGCCCTGTTTCACCAATCGATCGGGCGAACCGACTTTCCCCACAGCGACCACGACATGCTGATTCGAAACATCAAGGAGCGCCTCTTGACGCTGCCGGATGCAACACGGGTCTATTCGGGTCACGGCCCGGTGACAACCATCGGGGACGAGCGGCGGCTCAATCCGTTTCTACGGTAGCGCAAATCACTGTTTCGAGTTGATTCGCCCGACTCCGAAGGAGGGTTCCTCGCGTAGCCGTTTCAAAAACTTCTTGAGTCGGCGGCGCCTGTCGAAAGCCAATCCGATGCGTCCGAATTGGGCGGCGTAGAACCACTCCGTGATTTCGCCGACCTCGGACAGATCGGGATGGGCCCGGACCAGCCGACCGGCGAATTCGCGGGGGGTCACTTCGGGGGTCTTTTTGTACCCCTTGCCGGCGAGAAGCATCAAGAGATGATCGTAGAATCGGGCCTCCGGTCGGCGCACCAGGGTGGACGTGGATGTCTTGGGCGCGGGCAGGTATGCGCGGATCATCAGCAGGACAATCCAGAGTGTCCGCATCAACAACAGGGCCAGGGCAATCCAGAGACACAACACGACCCAGTAGAGAAGCCGCTGACCCGCCGAAAGGAATTCGGGACCCCAAATCAGGCTCTTGGCCGCCCGCCAAAACGATTGCGCCCCTTGGCCTCCTTCCTTGAGATTCAGGAACCACCGGCCGAAATGGCCGACCAATTCGTCTCGGATGTCGGAATCGAATGCAACGACAAAGGCCGACCACTTGAGTTGGAGCGTTTCGTAGAGATCTTTCAGGGCCCCGAGCAAACCGAAGCCTGCGCTTGCGTCTCCCGATTCGCGCGGCGGACTCGGATCGAACTTCACCCAACCCCGATCCGGCAACCGTACTTCCACCCATGCGTGGGCGTCTTTTCTTCGGATCTGAAAGTGCCCCTTGTCCGCTTCAAACTCACCACCGTAGTATCCCGACACCAAACGGGCGCTGATGCCGTTGGCCTGGCAAACCAATGTCATTGCAGACGCGAAGTACTCGCAGTGTCCTCGGTGGCTATCGAGCAGAAAGTGCTCCACCGGATCGCGACCGATCGGCCGGTCACCCCCGCCCTCCAAGCTGTAGGTAAAAGGTTCACTTTGCAAGAACGATTCGATTCCCCGTGCGATCGCCTCGTGGTCTTCGGGCAAGGCCGGATCGCCGTAGCGACCGGCGAGTTCGATTGCAAACTGTTCCAGGTTTTTCGGAATCTTGGATGCAAAGCCCCGAGAGGGAACACGCGGAACGGTTTCCCGGGCGAGGGCGTCGGCAGCGCCGGCGTCTACGTCCATCAACGAAAAGACGACATAATGGCCGGCGTCATCGGGCACGTACTTGAGCCGCAACGACCAATTGTCTGCATCACGCTCTATCACCACGAAATCGCCGGAACTGATCGCGATCGGTGGATACTCGGCAAACAGATAAGGGCCGATGTCATCCAGCCACACTTCCTGACTCAGAATCGAATCGGAACGGTCCGAGAAATTGGCGGACGTCAGAGGAACCGTGGCGCCGCCGTTCAATCGATATTCGTATATGAAGGATTGAGCCGGTGTGCGCTGCCATGCGCCGTTTGTATAAACTTCCTGCGTCGCGCCGCGCAGGTACGGTTCGTATTCGCCGTCGTCGAGAACTCGATCGCCCCGAGTCACACGTACGCGCATCACCGGTGCACTGCTCTGGAACAGGCCGGAATCACCTAGCACGACTTGATCCGTAAACCCGGTAATGGGCGCTGCGACCACTTGGCGGATTTTCCCAAAGAGCGACCCGCCCAAGCCTCGCGGTACGGCCACGAACAACACCGCGGAGACCGCTACCATTCCGGCCGCGCTAGCCGTAACCACCCCGAGATGCCGCGAACGCCGTGTCACACCGTCAACTTGTTCCGTGACGCCAAAATCGGCGAGTCGCCCCGGGATTGCAGCGCGACGGCGGTTCAGAATAGATTCGGTTTGACAGCGCACGTGAAATGAGACCAACCACCAGACTCCCAACGTCGCGTCTACGATCACGGCCGCGGCAAACACCAGGGTTCCGCTGAC
>JAPULF010000121.1 GCA_027295245.1 Planctomycetota bacterium | reverse complement strand
AAATCCCCAAACCGGACGGCGAAAAACTCATGCTGGATCGCCTGGGGGTGCGAATTCGAGAACTCACCCGCCGTGAACGCCGCGAGCTGGGCCTACGACGATCCGGAGGGTTGCTGGTCCAGCAGGTCCAACCCGGTTCCCAGGCTTTCAAAAAGAGAGTCGAACCGGGCGACGTCGTCACGAAAATCGGCGGGCGGCCCGTGGGCACGCTCGATCACGTCGGGCACCTGCTCGAAGCATACGATCGAGGAGATATCATCCGGGTCGGTTTCATCCGCATCGGACGCCACGTGAGCATCCACGTCGAACTGACCCTCAAGGCCCGATGACGATGCACATCGTGGTCGCACCGGACAGCTTCAAGGGCGTGCTGGACGCAAGGTCCGCGGCAAGCGCGATCGCCGCGGGCGCCTCGCGGGCTTGCCCGAATGCGGTCATCGAAGTGGTACCCATGGCGGACGGCGGCGAGGGCACGCTCGACTGCGTCCTGCAAGCCACGCCCGGCAACCGTCGACGGGTCGAGGCTCATGGACCATTGGGGGAACCGCTCGAAGTGACGGTTGGGCTCATCCATGCGGCGTCTACCGCGATCGTCGAACTGGCCCTGGCGGCGGGTCACGCCCTGGTTCCAGCCGATGGGCGTAATCCGTTGAATACGACGACCTACGGCGTGGGGGAGGTCATGCGCTCCGCGTGTGCCGCCGGAATAGACGAAGTCGTCGTGGCCGTTGGAGGCAGCGCCACCGTCGACGGCGGGGCGGGCATGATGCAGGCTCTGGGCCTGACGCTCCTCGATCGTCTTGGGCGTCCGATTCCGAGCCCGATCGGCGGCGGACGCCTCCTCGAAGTCGACCGACTGATCTGGTCAGATCCGCCGCACAATCTCGAGGACATCCGGTTTACGGTCGCCTGTGACGTGCTGAATCCACTCTGCGGCCCGAATGGCGCCGCCGAGATCTTCGGGCCGCAAAAAGGGGCCGACCCGGGCACGGTCAAGATTCTGGCCCGCGGCCTGGAGCATTGGGCGGACACGCTGGAGCACTTCTGTGGGCGCACCGTCCGCCACGAGCCGGGCTGCGGCGCGGCCGGCGGCGTGGCCGCGCCATTGCTGGCGCTGTGTCGCGCGGAGATCGTCCCCGGCGTGGACTTCGTGATCGAACTCAACGGCCTGCGTGACCGGATCGGCCGGGCCTCCCTGGTGCTTACCGGTGAAGGCCGACTCGACGCCCAATCGCTCATGGGGAAGGTTGTCGGCGCCATCGGACGGATCGCCCGATCCGCCGACGTACCCTGCATTGCGCTCGTGGGCGAGGTGGACTCCGAGTCAAAATCGTGCCTCCAAGCCCTCGACAGGGTCCTGGCCCTGAATGCCCCACTGGAAGAGACCGCGTCCAGGCTGACAATTTTGGCCGAAGATGCAGTGCGCGACTACTGCCGATCGATATAAGCAAGGCGGCCGCGCGTCATGTGACCGGCCATGGGTGTTGGCGGCAACCGGCTGGATAGGCTGAGTCAGGGAGTGCAGTCCGGTGCATCCCGGCACGCCCGGAACGGTAACAACCGTGTGGGATTAGATCCGCGGGAGATGCTCTGCGCACGTGGCGGATTGCATTCGGATTGACACGCCTTGCCCGCACGGGTAAACCCGCGCATCCTGCACAATACCGCGTTGGAGGTCTGTCTTGGAAGTGGCGGAGGCCGGCATGATACCTCGACTCGGGGCGTCGATCCGACAGCGGGTCGTCGGATTCGGGGCATTCTGGGTATTCAGCTTCAAGACCGTGGGCTGGATCATCAGGGGCTCATTCCGACGGGAAAACTGGCGTCTGCTGCTTCCGCAGCTCTACGAAGTGGGATACCGCTCGCTGCCGGTGGTGCTGATCACCGGAGCATTCGTGGGGATGGTCATCGCAGTCCAAGCCATCGAGCAATTCAGGGCAGTGGGCCTGGAAAGCCGCATGGGTGCGGTCGTCAATCTGTCGGTCGTCCGGGAACTCGGTCCGGTTCTGACCGGCATCATGCTGGCAGGCCGAATCGGGGGCGCCCTGACGGCCGAACTGGGCACCATGAACGTGACCGAACAGATCGACGCCCTCCGGAGCATGGGCGTCGATCCGATTCGATACCTGGTTGCCCCACGGGTTTTGGCGTGCTTCCTATTGGCACCGTTCCTGACCCTGTACGCCGACCTGACCGGTTCGCTGGGGGGCTGGTTCGTCTCAGTCGTTCAGAGCGGTGTGGACAGCGGGCCGTACTGGGACTACACACAGCAGGCCGTCGATACGTTCGATTTGCTGAGCGGCGTTTTCAAGGCCTTCTTCTTCGGCGGCGCACTGGGCCTGATCAGTTGCTATCGAGGCTTCTATTGCCGTCCCGGCGCGGAGGGCGTGGGCAAGGCGTGTACCGTGGCATTCGTGTCATCGTTCCTCGCCATTCTGGTCTTGGATTTTCTGCTCGCGGTCCTGCTTCAGGAATTCAGTGTTAGAGTGTGGGGATTCAAATCGTTGTTGTAAATGGTGGGCGTGAACACGAACAACTCGAACAACCAGTCCATTATCGAATTGCGCGACGTCAGCAAGCGCTTCGACGCCCTGCAAGTACTGGACAGAGTCTGCTTCAAGCTCGAACGGAGCCGGACCACGGTGGTCATCGGCGAGTCCGGCACCGGCAAGAGCGTTCTGCTCAAACACATTGTCGTGCTCCTGCGCCCGGATGAAGGAACGGTGTATTTTCACGGGAATCGCATCGACAATCTGTCCGAACGAAAGCTCGTCGAACACCGCAAACGCTTCGGAGTCCTGTTCCAAATGGGGGCACTCTTCGACTCCATGACGGTCGCCCAAAACATCGCCTTTCCGCTGGTGGAGCACACCCAAAGCTCGGCCGCCGAAATAGCCGAGACCGTCGCCCAAAAACTCCGGATGGTCGGACTCGACGGCCTGCAGGACCGCCGTCCCGGCGAACTCTCCGGCGGTCAGAAAAAACGCGTGGCCCTGGCCCGTGCAATCGCCCTGAACCCCGAAGTGGTCCTTTATGACGAACCCACCACCGGCCTGGACCCCGTTCGCGCCGATGTAATCAATGAGCTTATCCTGAAGATGGCGCGGGAACTGCAGGTCACGAGCGTGGTCGTGACGCACGACATGACCAGCGCATTCAAGGTTGCGGACCGGATCATCATGCTGCACCAGGGAAACATCATTGCCGACGGCACGCCCGACTGGTTCAAGACGAGCACGGACCACCGCGTCCGACGCTTCGTAGACGGCAAGGCGGATCCATCGGATCTTCAGGCACTTCAACCGCAATCCAACAACTCAAGCGACTGAGGAGTATCAAATGGGCGAGAGACGCCAGAACCTGATCGTCGGATTGTTCGCGGTGTTTGGACTTGTCGCGCTTTGCACCATGGTGGTGTTCTTCGGCGGCGGGCGTTCGCTGTTCGCGTCCACCTACAACATCAAGGTCCATTTTCGCGAAGGCGTCATCGGCGTGCAGGCGGGTCAGAGCGTCACGCTTTACGGCAAGCGTATCGGCGAAACCACGGACGTGGAATTCAACGACCCCGAGGACCTGTCCAAGGGCGTCAACGTGATCGTCGCCATCAGTGCCGAGTTCGATATTCCCACGAAATCGCGGGTACAAGTGCCCGAGAACATCATGGGAATCGGCCGCCCTTCGATTCTGCTGGAGGTCCTGGACATAACCGATCGAACCACGCTGCCACGCGACGGAACCGGCGAGATCCCGGGCCGCATGCAGGCGATTACGGACAAGGTCCTGGGCGAGAACATGCTGGAAGACGTGAAGAGGGCAACCCGTGAGATGGCCGACCTGGCCGCGGCCCTCAAGCCGGTGGCAATCGAAGTCGCCCGACTTCTCCAGTCCAGGGACCTGGAAGACGTGGACCTACAGACGCTGACGGCCAATCTAGACTCGGTCATCCAGCGATTCGACGGGGTTCTCAGGCACGCCAACACTATCTTCGGCAGCGAAACCAACCAAGCCAACCTTGAGGCCATGCTGGCGAACCTCGCGAAGATGTCCGAGTCCGGAATCGGCGTCCTGGCGGAACTCTCATCCATGGCCGTCGAGGGAAAGAAGACCCTGCTGGCCGCCCAGCCCGTCTTGAGCAAGCTCGGACTGTTGACCGACGATCTGTCCCTGGTCATGAAGCACCTGGACAAGTCGCTGGTGGCCCTCAACGAGGGCAAGGGAACCGCGGGCCTGATGCTGTACGACAACCGCTTTTATGAGGAGTTGGTGGTCGCCACGCGGCGCCTCACGGCGACGCTTGACGATCTCAGGGACTTCATGGAATTCGTGGAGAAAGAAGGAATCGCAATGCAGTGGTGATCGCGGACTCGTTGTCCGTGGAAAGGGGGAACCCCGCAGGGCCGGATTGTCGTTGCGACAACAAGAATAACGATCCGCGAAGTGCTTTCCCCCGTGGGCCCCAGCCTGTTACGCCTTCGGTTGTTCCCAGAGCACGTCTTCCATACCGGCAAGCCGATTGGCGAGCCGAGACCACGCAAAGAGCAAATCGCTCAGCCGGTTGATGTAAACAAGGATCTGCGCGTTCACCGAATGGGCCGCGGAAAGCGTCACCAACTCCCGCTCGGCCCGGCGACAGACCGTTCGACACACGTGCAGCCGCGCGGCGAGTTCCTCGCCGCCGGGCAAAATGAATGCCTTCAGCGGTTTGACTTCCGAA
>JAPULF010000120.1 GCA_027295245.1 Planctomycetota bacterium | reverse complement strand
CCACCGTCAGCGCGCCGGTCCTGGCGTGAAGCTCCTTGATCTCCGCTTCGTAGCGAGCCCTCACGCCCCGCCGGCTTGCCCGAGAAGACATCGACCATCCCCGCGCTCGCGTGGCGCTTCCACTTCGTGATCGGGGTCGGATGACCCTTGTGCCGGCTCGCCAGCTCCGCCGGCGTCCGATCGCCCCGCAGGGCCTCGAGGAGCTGCGCTCGCCTTGAAGGCCGCCGAAAAATTCCCTCGCTTCGCCATCTCTTGAGATCCTCCTCATGAAAGCCGGATCCCACCCGTCACAGCTGTCCGATTCTCGGCGACCACCTCTAACCCCGGACCACTGACCCCGATAGCCACACCCCCGCCAGCTTCAGGCTCGCCGCCGTTCACCGCACCCGCCATCTGCAATCGATAAGAAGATCACCGCCACCACCGTGGATATGTGGATAACTCGCTGCCGCGAGCTCTCCCACATTCCCACCGCACAACAACGACGGCCTTTTCCATTCGAATTTCGATGGTAGACCCGAAGCGACCGTCAACTTCTCTGGCACCATGCGTTAAACAGCAGCCTTTTGCCGACAGTAGCAAGACGCGTGAACCTGGACTTCCGCTCGTGCAAGGGCCTGATTCAATTGCTGCTTGATCAGGACCACCTCGACCTTTTCACCGCGCCGGGTCAGACATTCATGCAGCCCATGCAGGCTCCATAAATTGTTCGGATGCTGACAGGCTCGGCTCAGCGTCTGATCCAGCCCAAGGTCTTCACGGTAAACCACTTCGGCCTCCTCGAACCGGTTTTGCTCCAGCAGAAGCGCGCCGAGCGCATGTCGACTTGGCTGCATCCAACCCCAGGGCTCGTCATACGGCAGGGCGTCGTCCAACTCCACCGACTTCCGCAGCCGAGAGAACGCTACATCATAGTTCCCGCGACGGTACTCCAACTCACCGTTCAACATCTCTTCAGCGATCTCGAGCAAATCCCGTACCGTGTTGTTGTGCACGCGGCGGCTTTCCGGAACCTTTGCCTTCGCTTCTAGGAAGGCCACCTTTTCCCGCTCCGCCTCGGCGACGTTACCCATGGCCGAATGCGCAACCGACTTGGCGTAGAGCATCATCGCTGTCGTTGAACAATAGAGCTCCTGGTTTTCGGGCAAGTCTTGGTCGATGATCTCGGGCCATTTCCCGAAGCGGATCAGTACATGCTGCTTCATCGACAGATATCCCTCGATAAAGTCTGCCATGGGCGGCGACGGCACCCGCAAAAGATCTTCAGGTGTCGTATCGATCAATTCCTGGGCGGCTTCGATCGCCGGAGTGAACTGGCCCAGGAACATGGCGCCATAAATCGCGAAGTGGTGGTTGTGGGTTCGATACATCGAATAGACGTTCAGCGCGCCCGCCCGTTCCAAATACTTTCGGTCGGCGACGATGGCTTTTTTGTTGTAGACGACGACGTCGCGATAGTTGCCGCACAACACATCGATATGGGTCGGCATATGGATCAAATGGCCGCCATCCGGCATGATCTCGCGGAGCCTGTCGCCTGCGCGTAACGCCAATTCCGGGACCGGTGACATCTCCATCAGATGTACATAGAGATGAAGCAGCCCCGGATGATCCCAGCTCGCCGGGATGTTGCGGAACGCGGTCTCCAAAACCTCCCGTACCTCAACAGTGCCCGCGCCTTCGGCCACGTCACCAGTCTTGAGATCCCACATCTGCCAAGGGGTCTCATTCATGATTGCCTCGGCGAAGACGGTTTGGACCTCTAGGTCGTCCGAGTGCTCGGCATAGACCTTGCGCATCGCGTTGGTGAAATCCTTGTTCCACGGCGACAGATCTTCAATCGGATCTCGCTGGGGATAGCGGGCCGGAAGAGCGCGGATCAGTGCCCGTTCCACGGGCGTGACATCCTCGACGTGCGGCAGTGCGAGCTGGGTCGCGTCATAGGCCTCTGCGAGCGCTTGCGCCCGTCCTTCGGGGTCGTATAGATGCCAAGGCAGGTTGTAATTCGGACCGGTGGCGTAGGCCACACCCCAGTGGGCCATCGCGCAGCCGGGATCGGCCTCAAGTGCTTTACGAAAACATTCAACGGCTTCGCCATGGTTATAGGCGAAAACCCAGTTCAGTCCACGATCAAACCAGCACTGAGCCACTTCTGATTCCGTCGTAATGGCCCGACCGTAGGCACCTAGATCGTAGTACTCCATGCCCGATCCCCCCCATCATACGCTTGTCTCTGCAACCTCGAGCGTATCACGTTCATCATGACGAGGTTATATATTCGGGACTGCTTGTGTTAAGAGTTGTCGGACCCCTGCCGTCACGGGCGGATGCGGTGTCTTGCCTCGGCCGGCAGGGGTCGGACAAGCCTCAGATCCTATGTAGGCGAACAGCGATCGGAGCGGATAAGGTTCCGGTTTCTGCAATCAACCGACATGCGGAGACGCCTGATGACTATCCGCGACCGCACCGCGCCGACCGCCGTCGCTGATCGAAAGGCCCGCGGCGGTATCCCGGCCACGGCTTAAAATCCGGCCGCCGGGAGCGGCGCCGGCCTCGGTCCTCCCGCAATCCGACGAAGAGCAGCAGATCCTCGAAGGGTTGGGTCTCGCCGGTCCGTGGGGCGGGGATCAAACGGCAACGCTTGCCGATAGGAAATCGTCCTTTGTAGATCAAGCTTCTAGCGCTAGCCGCCTCGGTGAGCTTGTGGATCGGCGCCGGGACTCCCGAGCTAGGGGCCGAAAACGGACCTTCCAGCCCCAATGTCCGCTTTCTGGCCGGTTGCTTCGGCTCTACCCCCGAGAACCGACGTGACGCTGGAGCCGAAGATGAAATAGTAAACCAATAAGTTGGCCTTCGCCGCAACAATGATTCGGCTGCGCGGCCTTCCCGATTTGATGGTTGCGCAATGGATCGCGGCGTCCATGTTTTCACACAGCTCGGACCCGAATCGGACCTAGTCTATCTCGAGATGTTCTCGATGCCTGACGAATGGACTATATGCCGGGGCAGAGTCCTTGATTCTCCCATCCACGCCCCAATCGCTCATCGGGTTAAACGGAAGGGGTCTCTCGTTCTCGATGGTTTGGAGCCGAGAGATGTATTCGCTTTGAATATTTTGCAGGCGTTCTTCAATCTCGCGCGGGTCGGAATACCGCAAACCTGCCTCGACCCCATAGGCAACATGCGGTTCGAGGACATCGAAGCCAACATAGGCC
>JAPULF010000012.1 GCA_027295245.1 Planctomycetota bacterium | reverse complement strand
TTGCGGGCTGCGCGAATCCGTCATTGTAACTCGGCGGCCGTGGCCGATCAATCGAAATGGGGTTTGCCGGTCACGCACGCCGCAGGTAGCCTTCTTGGCGCAAACACGACGCCCCAAGGCACGGGAGCAACGACGCATGGGCACGACAAACAGATACCCTTGGTTTGTCAAAGGCGACCTGGATGGATTCTTCGGCCTGGCGGTCGACAATCTGGTTCAGGTACTGGTCATCGTAGCGCTCTGCAAGTCGTATTGCGGCTTCGGCGATGAACTCATCTATTTCCGTATTCTCCCCGGGATTGCCGTCAGCCTGCTGATCGGAAACCTCTACTACGCCTGGCACGCCCGACGGGTCGCGCGGCGCGACGGCAACTTGGCATGCACGGCCTTGCCGTACGGCATCAACACGCCATCGATGTTCGCTTTCATATTGTTCATTCTTGCGCCGGTCTATCAAAAGACCGGCGATGCGGATTTGACCTGGCGCGTCGGCTTGGTGGCGTGTATCGGCAGCGGCGTCATCGAATTCCTCGGGGCGTTCTTGGGGACATGGATTCGGCGTATTACACCCCGGGCGGCCTTGCTGTCCGCCCTGGCGGCCATCGGCGTCATCTTCATTGCGAGCCCGTTCGCGTTTCAGATCTTCGAGAGGCCGCTGGTTGCGATGGTGCCGATGTTCATCGTGCTGATCGGGTACTTCGCGAAGGTTCGTTTTCCATTCGGACTGCCGGGCGGATTCGTCGCGGTCATTCTAGGCACGGCCCTTGCGTGGACCGTGCCGTTTGTCGCCGAACCGAGCATGATGAGCGTCCAGGCCGTGCAAGACGCCGTGGGTGGTCTGGGGAACTTGCACTTGCCGCGCAGTTGTTGGGCCGAAATCGTCGATTTGTTTCGATCGAACCCGGACAAGATCCTGGCCTATCTCGGCGTCATCATCCCCATGGGTCTGATCAATGCCATCGGGTCGCTGCAAAACATAGAGTCGGCGGAGGCCGCCGGCGACCGGTTCTCGACGGGGCCGTGCATGGCGGTCAACGGCATCGGTTCGATTGCGGCCGGACTGTTCGGAAGCTGCTTTCCGACGACGATCTACATCGGCCACCCGGGCTGGAAGGCGCTTGGCGCGCGTTGCGGTTATTCCATTATCAACGGGCTGTTCTTCACAATCGTATTCGTCCTCGGCCTGGGCGCGTTGATCGTAAGCATCGTTCCCATGGAGGCGGGCATCGCGATCGTGATGTGGATCGGCATCATCATCACCGCACAAAGCTACGAGGCCGTGCCGACGCGACACTACGCCGCGGTGGCGATCAGTTTCTTCCCGGCGGTGGCCATGATGGCCGTGCTCGCCGTGCCGAACATTCTCATCGGCGTCGGCGCCCCGGACGGAATCCTGCCGATGATCAATGCACACCTCGACGCACTGAAGACCCCCGAACTGCGAACGGACCAATGGTGGCCGATCGGCATCTATGCGCTCGCCGGGGCCAACAGCGGGTTCATTATCACTTGTATTCTCATCTCGGCCATTAGCGCGTTTCTGATCGACCGCAAGTTCAAGACCGCCGGCATCTGGTGCCTGCTCGCGGCGGTCGTCACGCTGGTCGGCTTTCAACACGCCTATCGAATAGAGCCCGGCCAATTGAGTCCTCAGGAACTGCTCGCGTGGCAGCGAACGGAGGACGTGTTCGAGGGTACCCGGTTCTTTCTCGCGACGTCGAAAGACGCCTTTCTTCATCGCGGCTACCGTCTGGCAGGGGCCTACGCCGCCGGGGCGCTTCTGTTGTTCGCCATCCACTGGGCGCGGGCCAAGGGTCGCGGATTCGAGGATATCCCGCGTGACCCGCCTGCCGGTGCGGGCCCGGAGCAGCCCTCCTAGCACTCTTCGCTGTCCCGTTCGGCGGCGGGAGTTGGGTGACGCGTGTTGCCCTTATCCGGATGTGCCCCGACGCGCTTCCGTAAAAGAATCCCGACCCGTTCACCACCCGGTGAGACGGCCGTTGGTAAACAACGGCGGCTCGGGGTATAATCAGGACGGTGGAGTTCATGGGATCGCGATTGTTTCAACGAAGACGAATAGTTCTGCTCGTCGGTCTTTCATTTGCATTGGGCATGACCGTACCTCGTCCGGCTGCGGCGCAGTTCACTTCCAGCAAGGTCGCACTCCACACACATTTGGATCTGGGGGCGCTCGGCGGCGGTAGCAACGGCAACGATTGCTAGGGCTACGTCTCGCCGAGCGGGCGCGAGTACGCCTTGATGGGCCTGTCCAACAAGCTGGTCGTCGTAGAAGTCTCAGACCCCGACAACCCCACCATCGTGGGACAGATCAGCCACACAAATACACTGTGGGCGGACATAAAGGTCTACCTCGACCGCTGCTACGTCGTGAACGACAACGGGGGCGGAGGCATGGACGTCGTGGATCTCTCGGACGTGGACAACGGAAATGTAACCTTGGTTCAAAGATTCACGGGCGGCGGTCTGTCGACCTCCCATAACGTCGCCATCGACGAAGAAAGCGGCTTTCTATATTTATGTGGCTCGAATCTCAATGGCGGCCGCCTGATTGCGTACGATCTCTCGAATCCGGATGCACCCGTGTTCGCGGGACAAGTGTCGGGAAACGTGGGCGCCAACGTTCACGACGCACAGATCGTAACGTACACGTCCGGCCCGTACGCCGGACGGCAGATTGCCTTCTGCGCCAATCCATCGGTCGGCTTGGACATTTATGACGTCACAATCAAGTCGAGTATCATCCGCCTCTCGCGCACCAGCTACCCGATGAGGAACATCCCTCACCAGTGCTGGCTCAGTGAGGATCGAAGCCATCTTTACCTCGGTGATGAGGGGGATGAGACGAGTTTCGCGATCAGCACACGAACGCTGGTTTTCGACGTGTCGGATCTGGAGAATCCGGTGCTGGCGAACACGTTCACGAGCGGTCTGGCGGCTATCGATCACAACATGTACTTTCATAACGGCTTCATATACGAGGCCAACTACACGACCGGGCTGCGGATTTTTCAGGCCACCGACCCGGTCAATCCCGTCGAGGTCGCCTGGTTCGATACCTATCCCGGAAACAACAATTCGTCATTCAACGGTGCTTGGAGCGTTTACCCGTTTTTTCCGAGCGGGACCATCATTGTCAGTGATCTCAACCGTGGTCTTTTCGTGCTGCGTGCCGGCGACATCCTCGCGCCCGAACCTTCGCCGACCATCGTTCTTCCGATTGTGGCCACCGAAACCACTCTTCAGATGACCGCAACCATTGCAATCGAAGGCGAGAATCCTCCCGTGGAATACTTTTTCAAATCGAACGGGACAGCGGGCTCCTCGGACCGAGATTGGGACACGGATCCCACGTATATCGACACGGGTCTCTCTCCCGACATCGGGTACGTCTATCGCGTGATGGCCCGAGATTCCGCGGATCCGCCCAACGAAACCAACTTGTCCCCGTACGCCCCCGGACGGACCCACGCCGCCGTCCCTGGGGCTCCGTTTCTCAGTAACCCGACCGAATCAACCCTTGAGATAGAGATCGATCCGGCATCAAACCCGCGCGTCACCACTTTTGCAGTCCAATGCACCTCAACGAGTCCGGCCGACCCGACGTGGTCGGACATGTATGTCAACGCCACC
>JAPULF010000119.1 GCA_027295245.1 Planctomycetota bacterium | reverse complement strand
ATTATGCCGACCCTTCGTCGACACCGCCCTGGCAGATCGGCATGCGCGGGTGGTGTACGCGTTACGGTGACGTTGGGGCATTGTTGACCTCGGCCAACAACGAATACGTCATTCTCAACAGCGGAGACGAGGTGACGCTGTCTTTCGACGGGACAAACCTCCCATTGCTTCCACCCGGCTGGGTGCGCGAGCTGTTCTTTTATTCCGTCGGCTGGGACAAGGACATGGACCACAATATCCGGGCCGGCGAAACCGTCGAGCCGCTGCCGCAATTGGGCATGGACGATCAGGCCTATGGCGTCAACGATGCTCCGACCGCCCCCGAACTCGCGCCCTGGAATGCAGAATACAACACTCGGTTTGTTCCCTCGGATCGCTTCTTGAATGAACCGAACGGACCGAGACCATGATTGCAGCGGTAGGGCGGCATCAATCGACGAAGAATGAAAGGTCCGTATCCACCGGTAATTCCAGGCCCCGCACCTCGAGGATGAATTCTCTCAGTTGGTCTTCGTCTTCGAACGCGAGGCGCTCGAGCAGGTCCGCGTTGTTCGGAAACCGCTCCAGCCCCGCCCGCCACGCCTGCCGAGCCTGGGCAAACTCCTTGTCCTTGGCGTACGCATCGCCGAGTCCGATGTGCGTCCTGACATAATATGGTTTGATCCGCAATGATGCCTCGTCGGCGCCCTGCAGCGCCAGACACTTGCGAAAATCATCCACGGCGTCCGGGCTGTGGCCCAGGGCCGCGGGCCAGTGCAGGTGATTCATCGCCCGGGTGTAGGAGCCGAGCCACCAGTCGGGGTTCGCGTCCACTACCTTGTTCAGCACGCCAAGCGATTTTAGTGCCAGGGTGCCCTTACTGACGATGGCAGCGACGCCCCCACAGGTCGGTATCTTGTCGATATAGCTCGACCCGTAGTTGACGACCAACTCACGATTATCCGGTGAATCCGTTGCCAGCGCCTCGAGAAAATCAATCGCCCGATCGTGCCTGTCGTATTCGGCGCAGAGGGCCCGGTATCTGCTCATGATTTGCAAATCCTTCGAGCGTATCCGGATATTGTCTTCCAACTGCGCCAGGTAATCGTCTTGCTCCGCCCGGCTGAGCGACGGACTCGGCTTCGGTGCGGCGGGCTTTCGCCAACGCTTCGGGCGATCGGCGTCGAGCCTGACGACGTCCATCTCGGACGAGGACTGCACGACTCGGAGTGTCCGACCGGCTTGCACGTTTTCGAAGTACTGGGCCTGTTTTCCGCCCGGCCAGCGGACTTCGACCAGTCGGGCCGCGGTCGCGTTGCCGAGCCCGAAGTGCAATCGCCGATCGCTCTGGGCAGCATATCCGTTGCCGCCGTCCTTTTCGCGGATCTGGGTTCGATCGTCCGTCACGACGGTTACGCGCGTTCCGATCGCGTCAAGCGAACAGCCGAGCGACGGATCACCGACGACGTCGACCATCAGCCAGTTCGAGTTTGTTGTGTCGTTGCGATAAAGAATGGGCTCCTGGTCATGGGCCGCGACAAATAGATCCATGTCGCCGTCGTTGTCATAATCGAAGGCGACCAGGCCGCGGCCGTCACGGACGTCGCCGAGTCCGGTCATCTCCGCAACCTCGGTGAACTGCGTGGCGCCGTCGTTGCGCCAGACCCGGGTTCGTTCATGGCCCGAGAAACTGCGGTCTCCGATGGTCGGCCAGTTTCGGGCGTCCGTGACGTCCTGGCCGGTGACGGTCCAGTTTGCGAGGTCCTTCCAGTAGCTCCCCTGGCCGGCACTGATGAATCCGTTGACGGCCACGATGTCGAGGTCGCCGTCGTTTTCAAGGTCGACGAACTTCGCCCCCCAGCCCCAGCCGCCGTCATAGGTGCCGGTCTCCAACGACACGTCCACGAACGACATGCCGCCGCCGGCATCGGGCCCGTCGTTGTGCCAGAGCATGTTTCCTTCCTGCAGGTATTCGCCGGTGGTAATATTGGCGACATAGACATCCAGCCATCCGTCATTGTCGAAGTCCCCGAAGTCGGCGTTCATGCCCTTCTTGGTGTCGCGACCGATCGCCGTCTCCGCGACGTTGCGAAACGTGCCGTCTCGGTTACTCAGGAATAGCTGGTCGGGCCCGAAGTCATCGGCGCAATAGATGTCCGGCCACCCGTCGTTGTTCAGGTCGCCGATGCCGACCGCCAACGTCCAACCCGGATCGTCGACTCCGAGCGACGGGGCCACGTCTCGAAACGTCCCGTCCGGAAGCTGGTGATACAGGGCGTTTCGACCGCCGTTTCGAGACCGCTCGAAGCTGTCGTGCATGATCCTCGTATGGGGCAGGTTCCACAGATCGACGGGCTGAAAGTAATTGCCGACGTAGATGTCCAAGCGGCCATCCCCGTCGAAGTCGAACCAGACGACCGCGTTGCCGTTCGCCCACACCGTGCCGGGTTCGCCGCGCTCGGCGATGAAGAGTTGGGCGGTCACGTCCTCGAACCGGCCCGAGCCGTCGTTGCGAAAAAGGACATCGCGTCCCCAACGCACGACAAAGAGATCCAGGTCGCCGTCGTTGTCGTAGTCGCCCCAGGCGCAGTCCATGCACGTCCCTTGGTCGCCGTTCAGATCGGCAACGCCGGCACGATCGGCAACCTCTTCGAATGTTCCCTTGCCCGTGTTGCGATACAGATAGTTCGGGAAACCCTTGCGAGAGTTCGTGACGAACAGATCGACGAAGCCGTCTCGATCGAAATCACCGGCGCAGGCCGCCGCGCCAACGCTGCAAACCCACGCCATGATGTTGTCGAGCTTGCGGTCCAGGGTCGGCTTTCGATGCCGGTGCAGGATGCCCGCGGCCTTTGTCACGTCCCTGAAGGTCGTGGGCGGCGTGTTTGAAACCTGTGGTTTTTCCGACGTTTTCGACTTGGGATGGGTCAGACCCGTTTTGAGCAGGACCGCCAGGGCCATCGACAGAACGGCCGCTAGGATCCAGACCGGACGCGAGATGCGACCCCTTCGAACCGATGGGTTTGGCAACATGGTTGCTTGCCTGTCCTCGCCAAAGGCACTCGCTACTGGCCGTCGAACACCAATTCCGTCAACGGCACTTCCACCTCCATGGCGCCGAGATCCACGAGGGCATTTTGCTTCTCGAGTCCGACGCGTACGATGCGTCCGGGCTTGTCGAACCGCCGCACGCGGACCGGGTCGCCGGGCTGCAATTGAATCACTCGGGCCACCCAGGCCTCGTAGGTCCGCCGGGTCTTCTCCATCTCCGCCGCCTTGTCCATGGCCGCCAGCGTGGCACGGGCGGCGTCCGCGCGGGCATTGTCGGCGTCGCGCCGGGCGCGCTCGGCGTCGCGGCGCGACTTCAAGGTTCCGGCGATCGCCTTGTTCAAGGCCCTGTTGCGACCGGCGAGCTGGCGCTTGGCATCCTCGACCATCCGGCGCGGCATGCCGAGTCGCGCAGCGATCGCGATCGCATGACTGTTGCCGGGCTCTCCGATCCGCAGCTCGAACGTGGGTTGCAGGCTCTCGATGTCGAACTGCACCGATGCATTGTCCACGCGTTTCTTCTCGAAACCGACGGCCTTCAGTGCGCCGAGATGCGTCGTCACCATGGCAAGACAGCCGACGGCGCACAGTCGATCCACGATCGACCGGCCGATGGCGGCGCCTTCGTCCGGATCGGTGCCGGCGCCCAATTCGTCCATTATCACGAGCGTGGTCTTTTGAGCCCGCTTCACGATGTCGAGGATTCTGGACAGGTGGGCGCTGAACGTGCTCAGCGACTGTTCCAGGCTTTGCTCGTCGCCGATATCGATGAAGACACCGTCGAACATCGGCAGGATCGATCCCGGATCGGCGGGGATCGGCAGGCCCGCTTGGGCCATCAACACCAACAGACCGACCGTCTTGAGCGTGGCGGTCTTACCGCCGGTGTTCGGACCGGTGATCAACATGATGTCGAAGTCGTCCCCCAACCGGACATCGATCGGCACCACGCTACGGGCGGGCTTGCCCGCGGCCGCCTCTTCTTCAAAAGTCGCCATCAAGATTGGATTGCGTGCCCTCTTCAACAATAAGCGCCGATCGGAACCGATTCGCGGAACGTGCATCTCGTATCGCTCCGCAAACTTCACCTTCGCCGCGAGCAGGTCGACCAGGGCGACGGCTTCGAGCGTTTGCAGGATTCCGGATTGGTTCAAATGCACCAAATGGGCCAACTCCCAGAGGATCCGGGCTATCTCTTCCTGCTCCGACTGCAACAATGAGATTCGCTTGTTGTTCAGCTCCACCGCTTCGGCGGGCTCCACGAACAGCGTCTGCCCGCTATCGCTGCTGCGATGCACGATGCCGGGCAGACGACCGCGCTGCTCCGCTCGAAGCGGCAGGACCATGCGATCTGCGTGAAACGTGGCGTTCGGGTATTGGAGCAACTTCACGATGGACGGCTGCCTCACGAGCCGATCAAACACGTCCTTGGTCCGCTGCCGCACGGCTTGTATCTCGTCGCGAATACGTTGCAGGCGGTCGCTGGCATCGTCGCGAACCCGGCCTCGGGTATCGATGACGCGACCGATCCGCGCGGCGACGATCGAAAAGTCGCCGATGCGAGCGGCCAATCGACCGACCGGGCCGTGTTCCTCGCCTGTGCCGGCAAAGTATCGCCGCAAGGCGTCCACCCCGGACAAGGTCGCGGCCACCTCCGCAAACTGCTCCGGCTCCAGGCTGGCAGGCGGTACGCAACGCTTTACCATGTCGCGGACATCGCGAATGCCGCCGAATGGAGGCAGCCCGTGCGCGGAAACCCAACTAAAGAGGGCCCGGGCCTGATCGAGCCACATGGTGACCTGCGACTTGCGCCGCGAGGGCCGGATGCGCAGCGCCAGCGATCGTCCCAGGGCGCACGCCGCTTGCTGCGCCAGCATTTGGCGCACGCGCTCGAAATTCAGCTTTTCCAGCGTGTGATCGTCCACGCCGCCATTTTACGCGGATGAACGGGCACGGCCAGTCCGCGGCCGCGGCCCCCGATTTCGCGGGTGGCATAGACCCCTTCGACCCCCGTGAGACGCGTGTTTAGGGCCCCGGCCAATCGCGCCAGTTGGGAACGTAGTGCGGCCCGTTCCCGGTCTCGACCGAGCCGATCGAGAATCGCTCCGAAGTGAGCCAATCGGGTTGCGATGCGTATCGCCCGACGTGTCCGTCGACGTGCATCACCTGGGTGCTGCCGAGATGCCGAAAGGCCGTGGTCGGGTTCGGATTTGTTTCCCAGGCGCCGGCCGAGAAGAGCATCGGCGGATCCAGGAGGGCGTTGTTTCGCGGAAGTCCGCCGCCGAGATCGATCAGTGTGTCGGCGAAGGCGAAAACGCGGGCCGGATCCTTGACTTTCGAGAACGTGAGCCACGGCATGAGCCCGATCGAAAATCCCCAGCCGGGCGTGTGCGGCGGGGAGAGATAGTAGCCGTTGTAGCCGTATGTACTGGTTACGCTCTTGGCGGCGCCCTGCGGATCATAGCTTCCCCACGGCTGCTCGGGACACTCGAAGACGCTGCCGTCGCGCGTGGGGCTTTGCAGATAGGGCCACGCGAAGCCTGCCTCATAGTTGACGGTCGACTCGTTGGTCCCCCACCAGTACACCACCGGTCCGCTTTGGATGATGTCAAAAGACCAATAGGCCAGCGGCATGAGCCTCCCGTCGTAGTCGTTGCCGTACATCTGGAGGGCGTTTCCCAACTCGCGAAGGTGTGCCCCGCAGACCGCGATCTTTCCGCTCCGCCGGGCGTTACTGAGCCCCGGCAACAACACGGCAAGCAAGAGTCCGATGATCGCGACGACGACAACGAGTTCGATCAGCGTGAATCCTCGCGTAGCACCGTGGCGTCCGTGCCGCCGGGCAGCGTTTGTTTTGGATGTTCGCGTCAACGAGAGTACCATGAGGCTACGGCCCCAACAGCCGGGTCAGGAATCCCGGCACGTCATCAAGACTCAACATTGCGTCGTCATTGAAGTCGCCCAGCGCGATTTCCGCTTCGCTCGGCGACCCCGACAGAAGGGCTGCCGTGAAGCACTGTACATCCAACCCGTTCACGGTCCCATCGGCGCCGCAGAAATCGCCACGGGCGGCGACGGCGTGAAGACCGGCCTGCCCGATGGTGTAGAGCCTGCCGCCGCAGATCGCCGGGCTGCTGCCCATGTCCGGCAGGTGGTCGACGATGAACCCGGCGTCGGCCGGGGTCTTGGAAACATCGAGCAAGTAGAGGTCGGTGTACGGTGCGAAGAACGAGCCGGCGGTGGGGATAGCGCCGGCGAAGAGGATGCCGTCGGCCAGCACGGGTTGGTGCGTCCATCCGCCGACAAGCAGGGCGCCGGCGGTATCGTTCCAGGTGTCCCAAATCTTGACCGCGGACGAACCGTCGTCGCGAAACGCCTGCACCTTCGGAACGGAGCCGAATCCCGGGATTCCGGCTGCCAGGTATATGCGATCGCCGTCGACGACGGGAGCCGACAGGGTTCGCTCGCAGGGGACGATCCAGGCCGCATCGCCGGTGAGGGCGTCGAGTTTCACCAGGAATGAGTTGTCTCCGGATCCGTCAAAGTTGTAGCTGGCCGCGTAGACGAACCCGGCGGCGTAGCCAACGACGCCGAAGAAGCCCTGGGCAACGGGCAATTCATACATCCACAGCAGCCGGGTCGGCTCGGGGGCGTCGACATCAAATGCGTAGACGCGACCGTTCATACCCACGGGTCCGGCGACCGCCGCGACGTAAACGGTGCCGTCGTGATACGCCGGGGTGTTGCCACTGGTGTTCCCGAGGGTTTCCCGCCAGACGACGTCGCCGGGCTGGTAAGGGTTCGCCGCCGACTCGAAGTCGGAGGTGTTGATGCAATAGAGCGAGCCCGCGGAACCGAAGGGGTCGTAGTCGGTCATGAACGCCCTGCCGGGTGTCAGGTCCTGGGCCACCACGGCGGTTGCATTGACGATCCCCTGATCCAAAGGGGTCGACCAATTGATCCCACCGCCCACGGCGTCAAGGCTGTGGAGGCTGCCGCCGGTCCCGAGAAGGACGGCGCCATTGGCGGCATCCACCACCGGCGAAAACCAGAAATCGAACACCGTTTTGTCGACGATCGTCTCCCAGAGCACCTGACCCGAGCCGGCCTCGAAGGCGATCAACTTATTGTGGGTATAGACGGCATCCGTAAAGTGCCTTGCGTTCACGAATACACGATCCTCAAAGACGACCGGGCTGGACGGTCCCTCGAAGACGATGGGAGTTCCCGGAGGACTCTCGCCCGCGAGCCAAAGGATCGCGGTGAGATCATCGGGAGCATCGGTCGCAACGGCGGTGTGGCCCGCGCCGCCGGCGAACTGAGGCCAGTCGCCGAAGGCAATTCCCTGCCGATTTGCTGCGACAATCAGGATCGCGGCTGCGAGAAAACCCGTTGTTTTCATGGCGAGTATCCGTCACCGACCGACACCAGAGGCAGGTCGGTCTAATGGACTTCAAGGACGCCCGGGGCGCGTTCCCCTCCGCCGGCTCGCGCCCGGGCGTTTGTCATGTCAAGATCTTCAATCCTTCCGCGTTCGTCGGCGAACGCCAAGGAGTAACGCAGACACGATCAGCAACGCGCCGGTCGACGGTTCGGGTACGTTTGCGAAGGCATCGATCTCGGCGGAGGCGCCGCCCTCCGGCACGCTGATTCGGACGAATGAGATGCTGTCGAGACCGGTGGGTCCGATGTCGATGGGCGTCCCACCGCCGGAACCGTCGTATAGTCCGAGGGCCTGGGCGTAGGTCTTGCCGAGAAAGTCGTTGATGTCGAGCGAAGGATCCATCGGGCGAAGGAAGTTCGTGGCGATCGTTCCCGACGGATTGAAACCCGCGTCGGTG
>JAPULF010000118.1 GCA_027295245.1 Planctomycetota bacterium | reverse complement strand
AAAGGACCTCAGTCTCTCGAAGGCAATCCGCAGCAGGCTGCGGCCCTCGACGATTCGAAGCAATTGCTTGGGTCGGTTCCGGCGGCTCAGCGGCCAAAGCCGCGTTCCCGCTCCGCCCGCCATGATGACCGCCGCCCGTTTCAAGACATGCTCCTTTGCGGGCCGATGGAACCGCGTCGATGCCCGGCCTCAACTCTCGATAAGATCCAGCGTTGCATAGTCCAGGGCGAACGACCTCGCACCCTCGTTTTCGAAATGAATACGCACATAAACCGACTTGCCTCGGGCCTCGACGCCGAGCACTCGGCCGCGTCCGTATTCGGGGTGCTCGACGGTCCTGCCCGGCTGAAAGCGCGATACGTCAATCCCTTCATTATCCGCGTCATTGTATTCGCCCCGATGCGCCCGGCTTCGGTCGACGGTCCGCTCCAGTTCATGGTACTCGACTTCCTCGGCGGGCAGCTCGGCAAGAAACCGCGAGGCCATGGTTCGCTCCGTCACGCCGCGAATCATGCGGAACCGTGCGTGCGTTAGCGTCAGTCGCTCCATGGCGCGCGTCACCCCGACAAAACAGAGCCGCCGCTCCTCCTCGATTTCCCCGTCCGCGCCTTCGACCGCCCGGCGATGGGGCAGCAGGTCCTCTTCAAGGCCCACCATGTAGACGATGGGAAACTCCAGGCCCTTTGCGGCGTGCAGCGTCATTAACGTGACCGATCCGCCGGTCAGCTCGATGGCGTCGGTGTCGCTCACGAGGCTGATTTGTTGGAGCCAATCGGCCAGGGAGCCTTCGGGGTTCTGCTCATCGTATTGCCGCGCCGCGGACACGAGTTCATAGACATTTTCCAAGGGGTTATTGTCCACGTCGCCGGCTGCCCGAAGCGAGGCTTCCAGGCCGGAGTTCAGCAACACCGCCTCGACAATGTCGCCAACGGGGCGCGGAGGCATGCCGCGGATTTGGGCGATCAGCTTCGCGAAGGGCGCGACCTTTTTTCGGGCCGGCTTCAATGTTTCGATTTCGTTGATCCTTGCGACGGCTTCGCCGATCGAGATGCCCGTTTGTGAGGCGAATGTCTTCAATCGCTCGATTGTAACCTTGCCGATACCCCGGGTCGGCGTGCCGGCCGCCCGCACGACCGCCACCTCGTCGGCCGGGTTCACGACGGCCCGCAGGTAGGCAATCACGTCCTTGATTTCCTTGCGGTTGTAGAATTCGACGCCCCGCGCAATCTGATAGGGGATTCCGGAATTACGAAGCGCGTCTTCCAACACGCGCGTCACGGCATTCACACGATAGAAGATTGCGGCGTCACCGGCGGCGCCACCCGCGGCGCAGTGTGTTTGTATGTCCACGGCGATGCGATCGGCTTCTTCCAGCTCGTCTTCGCATTCCCAGATTCGTACCGGCGGACCAAATTCCTTTTCCGTCCAAAGTGTCTTGTCCTTGCGAAGTTTGTTGTTCGATATGAGCGATGATGCCGCGGACAGGATCGCGCCGGAGCTTCGATAGTTCTGCTCAAGCCGGACTGTTACGGCATCCGGATAGTCCTTCTCGAAGTCCAGGATGTTTCGAATGTCCGCGCCGCGCCAAGCGTAGATCGATTGGTCGGGATCACCGGTCACACAGATGTTTCGATGGGAAGACGCCAGCAGTGTGGCGATCTGATACTGGGCATGGTTGGTATCCTGATACTCGTCGATCAACAAGTAGCGGAACCGCCGCGACAGCTCGGCCTGGATTTCGGGACGGTTTTGCAGCAGGGTGGCGACGTGCATCAGCAGGTCGTCGAAGTCACATCCATTCTGGCCGGCCAGCCGAGCCTGGTATTCATCATATACGCGGGCGATGGTCTTCTCGGAAAAGTCGCGTGCCTGCTCGGCGTAATCCGCAGGCCCGAGCATCCGGTTTTTGGCATCGCTGATCGCCGCCTCGATCGTTCGGGGGCGCCAGTTGTCCGGCGAAAGCCCCACGGCGCCGATCGCCTCACGAATGACGCTTCGCTTGTCGGATTCGTCGAAGATGGTATAGCACGGCTGAACACCCACCGCCTGACCGAACTCTCGAAGCAGTCGGGCACACAGTGAGTGAAAGGTACATATCCACATCCGCCCTCGACCCCAGGCGCCGCCACCCACACCGAGCGCGAGTATCCGTTCGCGCATCTCGCCCGCAGCCTTGTTTGTAAACGTAATCGCCAACACTTCGTCCGGCCGGGCCACCGCGGTCGCCAGAAGCGCCGCCCGCCTGGTGATGACGCGCGTTTTTCCGGAGCCCGCCCCGGCGAGGACAAGCAGCGGCCCATCCAACCGCGTGACCGCCTCGCGCTGCGGCGCGGTCAGGCCATCGATCAAGCGATCATCGCCCATGGGTTCCTCTATAGGGGATTCTCCAGGCACTGTCCAACGCAGCGATTCGGAGACCGGCGACGGCGCTCTTACTCGAGGCCGAGGGCGGGCCTTGCCGAAGCGCCGACCGGCGGGCCGGGGATGGCGGTGTGCCCGCTATTTATAGATAATTGTAATTAAATCGGAAGCGGCCGCCGCTCACCCTTCCGGTCGGGAGCTGCGGCTAAACTTCAGGCTCGACATCCAGCCGCCGCCGGTTGTCTCGGCGGTTCGGTGACCGCACAACTTGCCGGCGATCTCCACGATGGCCTTGCGAACGGTATTGCGCTCCGCAACGGGTTGGCCCATGTCGCTGGCGGCCGAGAGGGCCTTGTAGTTGTTGGGCACAACCCCGAGGACCTTTTTGCCGACACGGCCCTCGAGGTCTTCGACGCTCACGGCGTGAATACCCTTGCTATGCCGGTTGAGGACGTACTCCAGGGTTTCGTGAGGCAGCCCGAACCGGATCAGCGACTCTGTCAATCGCGAGGCGTTGTCTACGCTTGTCACCGTGGATTCAACGACAATGATGAGCTTGTCGCACGCCTGG
>JAPULF010000117.1 GCA_027295245.1 Planctomycetota bacterium | reverse complement strand
CTGACGCACCTGCCGCTGCGCCAAACGGTGCATCTGACCGGCCGCTACGAAAGCGAATTCATGCGCGACCTGGGAATCGAAGTGAACAGGGAAAGCGGTGTTTCGCTCGATGTGAGCTGGGACTTCGAAGGCCGCACGGTCACCATCGAGTCCTGCTTCGAAGACGCGGGGTTCAATATATTCGCCGCCGGCCGGACCGACGTGATTCCATCGCCGAGCAATGGGAAGTGGCACGATTCGGAACTACACGGATTGATGGTCCAGTATGCGGACGAAGTCCTCGACCGGCCCGACTGGTCCTTGCAATTGTTGATGTTGAAGCGGTCGGTGGCCAGCAGGCTGCTCGGTATCATGTTCGATTCGGGGAGCAGAAATGCGAACGAGTTGCCGCGCCAAGGTGCCGCCGTTTTCACGACGCCGATCGCAGCGCGCCCCGACGCGGATCGCAAGTTGATTCAGACGAGCGTTCACGAACTCGGCCACGCGCTCAATCTGGCGCATCGTTTCGAACGCCAAGTCGGCCGCGCCGATTCGACATCGTTCATGAACTACGACTGGCGATACCTTGGGGGCAATAATGCGCGAAAATTCTGGCGCGACTTCGCCTTCACTTTCGATCCCGACGAACTCGCCTTCCTGCGGCACGGACCCCGGCCCTCCATCATTCCGGGCGGGGCCGAATTCCACACCGTCGCCTACTGGGAAAACACCGACGGCGGCTACACGCCCTATGTACCGGAAGTGCCGGGGACGAACCTCGCGCTCAGAATTCAACCACCCGGCAACGGCGGGCTGTTCGATTTTGCCCAGCCCGTGCTGCTGACTGTCGACCTGGAGAACAAATCCTCGGGAAACATCAACTTGCCCTGGTACCTCCTGGACCCCAAGGCCGGGTTCCTCGAGATGGTGGTCAAACGCGTTGAATCCACCCAAGACCGCGATCGCCCTGAAGGCCGGGTCTTTCGACCCATCGCCCACCGATGCTTCGACCTGGCGCAGGAAGCGAGGGCGGCCGACATCGTGCCGCCAAGTGAGAAGCTTTCGAACAACGTGAACCTGACTTTTGGGTCGGCAGGATTTACGTTTGCCAGTCCGGGAGACTATCAAGTCACGGCAGTTCTGACGCTGAGCTGGGTGAACGGCCCCACTCTTACCTACCGGTCGAACGCGTTGAGGATTCGCATCGGCTACCCCAAGAGCCGGGACGAAGAACGAGACGCGATGGAGTTTTTCCGTTGGGATGTCGGACAATATATCGCGCTCGGTGGGTCCGACGCGCTCGCAGACGCCCACGAGACGCTGCAAGTCATTCGGCACCGACGCCAGGGCAAGGGCCAGAAAATCACGGATCCGCTGGTGGCGAATATCATCCGCTGTCAGGCTCTGTTGGCGTCACGCGAATCCGTCAGATACAGGGACGGCAAGTATGACGTTGCGCCCGCCGATCCAGCTAAGGCTGTACGGCTTCTTAAGAGCCTGTTGGCGATCGCCGGAGAGGTATTCGACCCCTACACTCGGGATTCGACCGAGGCATTGGCGGCCCGTCTGGCGAAATCGGTATAAAGACCCCCGGAGCCGGGGGCCTGCAAGCCAGCTCACCTCTGGCGGGTTGTTGTGATATTCGACCGGGACCGTCACCCGGCGACGCTACGGACGGCCACATGCCGCCACACTCGATTCAATTCGGCCGTGCCAGCCATTCGGTCAGCGGCCCCCCTTTTGCGTGCCGGTCACGATGAAGGGGGAGCGTCCCGCAACCGGAGGTTCCCCGAATCGCAAGGGGCTTCTCGCAGCCTTCGCGCCGGCCGCGTTCACGACGGTCTCCGCGGCGATGTCGCCGTTCCCGGTCCCGTAAGATCCATTCGCCCGACGCGGTTCTCTCGATCGCCTCCAGCGGATCGTGGCGGTAGATGGCGGCGCCGGCGGCGCGGGCTCCGCTTGCCATGGCGTGGCGCGCCCACGGCACGAATGCACCACCCGGAAGGTTCGATCGAGCTGCGTCAAGCGGGCCTGGGTTCGTGACCCGCGTCGAAGAACTTCCACCCGATGCCGAAGAGCGATGACCTCGAGCCGCAAATCAACTCGCCCCCGGAACCTGCAAAGGAGGTCCTGGAAAAGGGAACCAAGGATTGCGTGCCGCCGCTTAACGCTATGGCGCACAAGCGCAAAACGCTAGCCTTTCTGCGCCTGATGGAACTGATGGAACGGACGCCCGAAGCGGGCGCTCAATCAATCCAAGATTTCTCTAATCGAGGAACTCCGATACGAACGACTCCATTGTCGGGAAAGTCGCCATCGGCGCGGCCAACTCGGCGCCGAAACCTGTATGTCCCAGCCCGCGCCCTTCTCGATTGATCCAGACGACGTCTTGGCCAAGAAGATTGGCAGGCCGGACATCTGCCCTCAGACTCTGAGCAACGTGAAGAACTCTGTGCGGAGGTATCTTGCGTTCCGCCAGGTCGGTGAGACCGAGAACAAAATGCCGAAGCGATGGTTTGTACGCTCCTGCTCGTTCGGCAGTGACCACAACATCGAAGCAGCTACCCAGCAGCGCATGACTTTTTGCGAATGACGCATTGTCCATGTTGGTCAGGGCAGCGAGCACGTAACCTTCGCGAAGTCGCGCTAGCGCCTTGACACTGTCTGGATAGGGCCGCCAGTCGCCCACAGAATTTCCGAACTTTGTTCGTTCGTCTGAATCAATTTCCAGATCATACTCGTCGGCAATATATGCGTACGCGGAACGAAGCACACGCGGATAAGAACGGGCGGGAGACAGCGCCTGATAGTGCGCGCGTGCGCGATCGAAAGATTCCAACAGAGCCGCATCGTCTATCGAGACGTTTTTGGCTTTGATCCATCGACCCAACGTAGCGAGAATTGCTGGCTCCCAATCGATCAGTGTTCCGTAAACGTCGAAGGTGATCGCGTCGTAATCGTTGCAATTCATCTCCCTGCGCCTTATCCGACCATTATCGACTGTTGCATCCGCAATGATGATCGCTTTGGAGCGTTTATCGACTCA
>JAPULF010000116.1 GCA_027295245.1 Planctomycetota bacterium | reverse complement strand
ACCCCGTTCCGAGTGACTGTTCCGGATCGTGCGGCAATCGTCGATTCGGGCGACCGCGCGGGCTGCCGTCCATCGCTCGTCATTCCCGGTCAAGCTCGAATGCGGGTTTGGAGCGATTCTATACTGTCTCGATTTGACCATCGGGTTTCGGTCTGAAGCCGGTCTGGCGATTGAACGAATCACGGGTAAACTATGAATGCGGCCGGATGTCGATCGAGACCGCCCATGGGCGGTTCATTATCGGGCACTCTGCGGCCCGGTCTGCCGCCGCGTAGCGTGCCGGGGCGCGCGGACGCAGGAATGACGCGAACGAGTAGAGGCACGCGAGCGGGTTCGGGCACTTGGCGACGAACACGCCCGTTTGTCGGGCAGTAGGAACAGATATTCCCTGATGCATGCATCGGGCAATTCGGAGCAGGAAAATGGAACTGGCACAAGCACGTCAACGGGCGATCGCCGCGGCGAGCAACTGGACCGGCGCGGTGTCCGGCGACCCCTCGAATGCGATGGGACGCGTGGACCGCTATTTCGGATGCGACGTTTTCAGTCGGCGCGTCATGCGGCAGCGTCTGCCGAAGAACATTTTCAAGCGCCTGATGAACACCATTGCGTACGGCGAACCCCTCGACCGGCAGGTTGCCGACGTGGTCGCCGCCGACATGAAGGACTGGGCCGTCGAAAACGGGGCCACGCATTACACGCACTGGTTTCAGCCGCTGACCGGACTGACCGCCGAAAAGCACGATTCCATGGTCGAGCCCGACGGCGAGGGGGGCATGATCTACGCACTTTCGGGTGCTGATCTTTGCCAGGGCGAGCCGGACGCATCCAGCTTTCCTTCGGGCGGCCTGCGCGTCACGTTCGAGGCCCGGGGATACACGGCATGGGATGCCACGAGCCCGGCGTTCTTATTGCGCGGCGAAAACACGGTCACGCTCTGTATTCCGACGGCATTCGTGTCGTGGACCGGCGCGGCCCTCGATCAAAAGACGCCGCTGTTACGATCCATGGACGCGTTGAATACACAGGCGATGCGCGTGCTCAAAATCTTCGGCGCCGACGAGGGCGTGCGTCGCGTGTTCACGACCGTCGGTCCGGAGCAGGAGTACTTCCTGATCGATCGTAATCTCTACTTCGCGCGTCCCGACCTGGTTGCGTGTGACCGCACGCTGTTTGGGGCGAAGCCCCCGAAGGGCCAACAACTGGATGACCACTATTTCGGCTCGATTCCGCCGCGCGTTTTGGCGTTCATGGCCGCGGCGGAAACCGAGATGTACCGGATGGGCATTCCGGTCAAGACTCGACACAACGAAGTGGCCCCCGGGCAGTATGAGATTGCGCCCATCTTCGAGAACTCGAATGTCGCGTGCGATCACCAAATGGTCATGATGGAGACGCTGAAGCGCGTCGCACCGCGCTACGGATTGCAAGCCATCCTCCACGAAAAACCGTTCGCCGAGTTGAACGGCTCGGGCAAGCACAATAACTGGTCGATGACGACGGATACGGGTGTGAACCTGCTCGATCCGCAGGAAGAGACCCATACGAACATGGAATTCCTCGTTTTTCTCTGCGCGGTGATTCGCGCGGTGGACCTTCATGGCGACCTTTTGCGGGCCTCGATCGCTTCGGCAGGCAATGACCACCGGTTGGGCGCGAACGAGGCCCCGCCCGCGATCATTTCGATTTTTCTCGGAGACATGCTGACGGACATCGTCGAGCAAATCGAGCAGGGTTCCTTCAGTCGGACGCTCAAGGGAGGCGAAATGGACCTCGGGGCAACGACGCTCCCACAAATCCCGCGGGACTCCGGCGATCGCAATCGGACGTCGCCGTTCGCCTTCACCGGGAACAAATTCGAGTTCCGGGCCGTGGGCTCGTCCGCCACGTCCGCATGGCCGAACACGGTCATGAACACAATCGCGGCCGAGTCGCTGGACGTGCTCGCGACCGAATTGGAACAGGCCATCGGTGCGAACCCATCGAAGGACCGGCTCGAAAAGGCCGTCCGCGACGTCCTCCAAAAGACGATCAAGGCACACAAGCGTATTATCTTTAACGGGGACAACTACTCGGAACAATGGCAATCCGAGGCGAAAAAACGCGGTCTGCCCAACCTCAAAAACTCGGTGGAGGCAACGCCGGTGCTGTCGAGCGAAAAGTCCGTGGCCCTTTTCGGAAAGTACAAAGTCTTGTCGAGGGTCGAGATTGACAGCCGTGTCCACGCCGCGATGGAGAAATACGCCAAACAACTCCAGATCGAATCGGAGGCCATGGTCTTGATGGCCCGGCAGTTGATTCTTCCGGCGGCGCTGCAGCATCAGGGCCGGCTGGCCCAGGTTGTCACCGCGACACAGGCGGCCGGCGTGGACTGCAAGGATCAAAAAGCGGCCCTGCAGGAATTGGTCGATCTGATTTATCGCTTCAACGCCACACTGACGGCGCTGGCGGAGGCCGACAATTACGCCGACGAGGACCCTCTGGAGCAGGCCCGCTACATGAAGGAAAAGGTCTGCCCCTTGATGGAGTCGCTGCGCGAGTTCGGAGACCAATTGGAGACGATCGTTGCGGCCGACCTGTGGCCGATCCCATCGTATCGCGAACTGTTGTTCATCAAATAACGAAAAGGGCCGGGGCTCGTTCGAACCCCGGCCCTTCATGTCTTACAAACGGCCGATGCCGTTCAGACGTTTGCTAGCGCGTGTATTCCTGCAACTCCGGCGCGAGCATGCGATCGATTCGCGACCGGCAGGACGCCAGGTGCGCCTCTGACGCGAAGTCCAGGTTGCCGCCGTCCAGAACCCTTTCGATCTGGTTGTTCAGTTTCTGGAGGGAGTGCTGAACCATGGCGTGAATGTCCGGAGACACGACCACGCCCGGTTTCGTTCGGACCAGAGGCTCGATCACGTTCAGGTATTCACGCTGAAGCGAGCGTCGGATGCTCGAGACATAGGGGGACTCGTCGGTCCACGTCTCGTCCGAGGCCCGATCGGCGTCCGTGGTTCCGCTCCAACATGCCTTTTGGACGCGGCCGATGTACTCGGCCACGGTAAGCTTGTCCGCGCTGGAGGTCTTCAGCTCGGCGTCGTGGATGCGGCGGAGCGTATTCGGGAACAGGCGATCAAACAGGTTCCACCATTGGAGCATCCCGACGTAGCTGTGAATCGGGAAGTCCACCGTGCGGCTGACGGAGGCGCCGTCGTGCCACCATCGGGGAACCGCGAGATGGTTCAACACGTCCGTCGGGATTTCGAAATGCCTGTCATCGAATAGGTGCTTCTCAATGAACGCGAGGGCCTTGCGCTGCCGCTCGGCCGGGACGATCACGAACGGCGGGCGTGCATCGGGGTCGCCGCGGTGGCTGCGATTGGTGTGCTGACCGCCGATGTACCGGCCCACGTAGTCGAGCACGAATGTCTTTTCGAACAGCAATCGCACAAACGCCCCACGCAGGTGGTACCAACTCTCCTCGTCCTTGACCGCCCAATCGAGGATGTTGCTCATTCGGGTATCGATCAGTTCCATCCGAGTCTCGGCCCACTCGATCGGGTCGGCGCCCATATCGAAGCGGTTTGATCGCGGGTCGGGACCCAGGAAGGTGGTGTCCTCGTCCGTCGAGTACGCCAACTCCGGCTCGCCGGCGCGGGACGCGATTTCCCGGAGCATCTTCAACTCTCCGCTGCTGGCGCTTGTGAACATCGAGCCCGGAGAGGTCTTTGCCGGGGCGCCGCCGGCGGTCCTCTTGACTGCACCGGAGGCGATCATCTTCCGGACTTCGGGCGGGAGTTGATCGAGAACGTCCTGGGGAATCTCCGACACTTCGATCGACGTCCCCGTGCTAATGCCGGGCTTCGGCGTGTCGCCCTTTTCGGGCATCGCGGATTCGCCCTTGCCGCCGGCGGCCTTCGCGGCCTTGGCACTTGAAGCATCGTTTGCCGGCCGATAGCCGTACTCGATCGCCCAATAGTCGTACGGACCGATCGTGGGTGTCAAGAAATTACCAGCCAGTTGCTTGTCCTTGAAGAACAGCACCGGGTTGTAATCCATCACGGAGCCGGTCGTGGACTTGCCGTCGGCCCGTCTCTTCTTGATTTCGTCGATGGACCAAATCGAACTGGCCTTGAAGTTGTGCCTCAGGCCGAGGGTGTGTCCGACCTCGTGCATGACGACTTCCTTGATGACGTCGTACAGGAATCCCTCTATGACGTCGGGCGATTGTCCGACGAGCATGGTGTGTGACACGGCCATTTGGTGCTTCATGCCGTCGGCGTAATCACAGCACTGATGTCCGCGCTCGCGCATTCGCCGGCGGACCGCATTGCGAAGCCGTCTCTCCTCGGCGCCGTTGCCGAACGAGAAGTTCTCCCACTCCCGGGTCGGCCGTTTCCATTGCGGAAACCGGTCCAGGAAGTCGGCCAGGGCCGGATCGCTGAACTTCCGGGCGACCGCGGCGGCGGGAAGCAGATGCTGTTGGGCGTCCTGCTCGAAAAACCGAACCATCGAGTCGTCAAAAATAATGTCGGCGTCGTAGATCTGGCCCGTGAACGGGTTGGCCCGGTGCGGCCCCATCGCGAAACCCGCGCCGGTAACGATCCACCGGAAAAAGCTGTAACGCATGTCCTCCGGGTCCAGGTCCTTCCATTCGTTGTCCTCGGTCTGTTGCCGAACCTCGACGGCATTGACGAAGCCGACCTTCTCGAAGGCCCTGTTCCACTCGACGATGCCGTCGCGCACCGCGCGGCGGTACCGCACGGGCACGGTCTTCTCGACGTAGAACGTGATGGGCGTTTTCGGTTCGCACATTTTCAGCGAGGGGTCTCTCTTCTGCAGGTTCCACCGGTCGACATATCGATTGAACAGGTCGCGGGCGCCGGTTGCTCTGGACCAATCCTGATTCGCCGTGAGGAAGTACCCGACGCGATCGTCGGCGACGCGCGGCTTGTAGTCGCTCTTGGGTAGTTTCCAGAAGCTGAAGTGGACGAGTTTTTTGTCAAACGACCCTGGAGGAGAGCGGCGCTTCACGGCAAGCTCGACGCCGAGTTCGACATTCAACTCGAACGTCTTCTTCTTGGTCCACTTGCTGAGCGCGGCGTTGATGCTGCTGCCCAGCATGGCCGGCGGGCCCATGAAGGACATCCAGGCGATATCGGCGAAGTTGCTCTTGAGCATCGGACCCAGGTCGATCACGGGGTCGCCGCTTTTCGTCTTGGTGACGAGCGGCACGGCGGTTCGGATTCGATCCGGATAGGTCCTCGAAACCACGTCGCTGATGGTCTTGGAGCGGTCCACGACGAAGCGGGTCTCCGGCTCGATCAGCACGAGTTGTCGACCGAGCAGTTCCCACTTGACGACGCGTTCCTCGAGCGGAAACCCGGTGAAGAACCCGCCGCCCGAGAAGCTGATGGACAGCATGAAGTTCTCGCCGAGGAAGCTCGCCGGGATTTGACAGAGGAGTTTTTCCTTGTCCTTGTCTTTCGCGGAGGCCGGATAGGACCACAGCGTGAACAGCCCCTTCTTGGATTCCATGTCCTTGGTGACGTCCTCGAACTTGGGCAGGTCGCCCCCGTCGGTCTTCGTCGCGACGACGGCCCCCTTGGCCATCGACAAGATCTGGGTGACATCGATCGACTCGTCGCCGGAGGGGCGGTCGGCGACGGCGGGCGCGGCGACGATGAGCATCGCCAAGGTGCAAACGACGAGGTGGGTGCGCATGGCTTTCTCCCGATGAAAGTATGAAAGGGAACCGCCGGCCGCCACAACGGGGCCGGTCGAGTGGAGTGCGTGTTTTGATTCAGTAGCTGCCACGGCGCTGAATCACCAGGGTGTGTTCGAGATCGAAACCGTAGCGGACTATACACGAAGACCGCGCCGTTGTGATCATCCTGTCAAAAAGTTAGACGGACCGAACGGTCGGAAAGACGAGATGGGTCGTCGCGAAAGTTCAAGAATGTAAACGCAACGCCCGCAACGGGATCTGTGAATTGTTGGAGAATGAGCGAGGCGATCGACCGCCGGATCGGGTA
>JAPULF010000115.1 GCA_027295245.1 Planctomycetota bacterium | reverse complement strand
TCGGCGGGCTACGACCTGACCCGGGCCCTCAAGCGAATTCGCGGCCGACTCCATTGCATTCATTCGCCGCACGACGCCATTCTCAGGAGTGTCGTAGCCTTTGCAGGCACGGTCGACCGATCCTCGTCGTCAGACGGGATTGCCGGACTGGTCGGATTCTCTCCACCGAAACAACCGGGAGCGGACACCAAGGCCCAGTACGCGAAGCTGCAAAACATCCCGTACCGCACCGAATTCGCCGACTCCGATTACGACGGCGGACATCTGGACTGCACGGCCCGGGCCTTCATCCGAGACCATGTCGCCCAAATGGTCATGGGAGTCGAAAGGTCCGAGTCACAGCCCGTCGGCACGACGGGCCGGGTTTCGACGCAACATCGACCGATTGCCGCGTCCCGCCCATCGGACCCTATGCAGCCGACAGGTCCGTAGCCGCGCCAATTCTCCATTTGCGATGTAAACTGGTTAGATTCGGCGGGTTTTCCAGAGCAATCCCGGACCGAGAGTAGCGATGACGAAAACTGCCAAGACACCGCGCATGAAGGCCCCGGACCGCCGCCGGCAACTCCTGGAGGCCGCCATCGATTGTTTTGCCGAATACGGATATCGCGGTACGACGACCGCCCGACTTTCCAAGGCCGCCCGCGTCAGCGAGCCGGTGCTCTATCGCCATTTCGCAAGCAAACACGACCTCTTCGTCGCATTGCTCGATCGAGTCGGTCGAGAGGTTCGGCGCGAATGGCGAAAGGCGATTTTGCCCCTGAGTTCACCGATGGACCAACTTCGAGTGCTGCTGCGGCTCAATCCGGCCACGACCGATCCGCGCACCAAACTACTCTATCAGGTCATTTTCTCGGCGCAAGCGGAAAGGAACGAGCCCGCGATTCAGATCGCGCTAAAGCAGCACTACGAGCAGTACGCCCGGTTCCTGACGAATATCATCAAGCGGGCCCAACGGGCGGGGCACGTTCGAGCGGACGTGTCGGCAAGCGGGCTCGCTTGGCAGTTGGTTCACGCCGCGATTGGGTTTGCGATGATCAAGCCGCTCGAAATCCCCGGTCACGCCACGCCGGCATTCGTCGAGCAGGCCATCGGACTGTTGATGGAACAGCTCGCGGGGCCAGGACCCAAGGGATGAACGGAACGCCCGCCCGACCTGGGGACTCGCGTATCAGGTCAACTTGTAATCAGGCTTGTCCGAGCCTCCGGAATCACCGGAGTCTTTAGCGTCGGTTCGGCCGCCCTGTTTTGCTTCGCCGGCGGTTCCGGACGCACGGTCGCCGGTGTCGGCGTCCTTGATGGTTTCTTCCGTTTCCTTCAGGCCCTTCTTGAACTCGACGATGCTCTTGCCGACGGATCGTCCCACCTCCGGCAACCGTCGGCCGAAAATCAAGAGTGCGACAACCCCGATGACAATCATCTCGGGAAGGCCGAGGCTTGGAAGAAAGGCCAGGATGCTAGGCTGTGCCGGCATGATTGACACTCCTGATGCTATCGACGCATGACCGAATCACGAAGTTCTTGGCCGTTGCGACGTACATACATTATACGGGGCGACTGCCTCTTCGGCCATTTCGGGCTTCGCCTCTCGAAAGTTCGGGGAACCGCTCGACCCGGACCCCGTATCTTCCTCCCGGACTCGAATGCGGCGTTCCGAGATCGAGATGCCCGATTTGGCATCGGAATCTTCGATTTCAAAAACGGTCCTCCTGATCGAATCAATCATGACGTCAGCGTTACCTTCGCTTTCGCGAACGCTGCTTCGGAACCGCCGCAACATTCGGTTCGTGTCGGCGGAATCGTCCGAACCGAACCGACGTTGGGATCTGGAAGGACCCGATTCACGGTAGATAAACGCGAGTCCGATTGCTGCCACGCAAAAGCCCGCAATCAGTATCCGACCGCGATATCCCCTACGCCTCCGGATTGGCTGCCCGTCCGACGCCGTAGGCGATTTGTGTACCTGCGCACCGCATCGGGCACAAAAACGGGCGTCGTCCCTTCCCGCCTGTCCGCATTGCGGGCAAATACCCGTTGGCATGTCTGGAGCCTCCGTTGCGAAGAGCCGCTAATGAGCGTCTCTAATCCTATCGGCCGCGCCGTGGCCCGATCATGTGCCCGCGATCAACGAATCAAGCCGATCGATCGGCCTGCGGGTGTCGGTCGTAAGGCCAAGCAGCTACGATAACGGAGTGAGGCGTGAAGAGACAATGGACCCCTCGATCCTCCGCATCCTGGACGCCAATTCGAATCGCGCCCGCGAGGCCCTGCGCGTATTGGAGGAGTACGCCCGATTTGTCTTGGACGACGCGGCCCTCACGCAACGCTGCAAACAATGTCGGCATGACCTTGCAGAGGCGTTGAAGCGAATACCACAGCCCGCCCTATTGGCGAATCGCGACGTGGAGCGCGACGTCGGCACCGAGATTTCCACCCCCTCCGAAACAGATCGGGCCGACCCCGAGGCGGTCGCCGCCGCCGGGGCGAAGCGGGCCGTCGAGGCATTGCGATGTCTCGAGGAGTACGGCAAGGTCGCAGCACCACAGGCCGCCCAATTGTTCGAGGGCCTTCGTTATCGCGTCTATTCAATCGAACATGATATCTTCATTTCGAATCCCCGGCTTGCAAGACTGCGGGCCGCACGACTTCACGTTCTGATCACGGAGTCCGTCTGCAACGGTGCGTGGCTGAAAGCCGCCGAGCAAGCGATCGCCGGCGGCGCCGACGTCCTGCAGCTCCGTGAAAAGTCGCTATCCGATCACGAGTTCATGAAGCGCGCCAGGCAATTGCGAAAACTGACCGCCGGCCAAGATGTTCTATTCTTCGTGAATGATCGTCCGGACATCGCGTGCTTGTCCGATGCCGACGGCGTCCACGTCGGACGGGAAGACCTGTCCGTGGCGGACGCCCGACGAATCGTGGGACGAACGCGTCTGGTGGGAACCAGCACGCACTCGGTCGAACAAGCCCGGCAAGCGTTGTCCGAGGAGCCCGATTACATCGCGGTCGGCCCCATGTTCGCGACAATCACGAAACCGGAAGCCCCGGTGCAGGGTCCGAGGCTTCTGTCGGCGGTGTTGGAGTTTGCCGACCGACCCACCGTCGCCATCGGCGGTATCACACCCCGAAACGTCGGGTCGCTCGACATACGTGAATCGGTCCAGATCGCGGCCTGTAGCGGTGTCATAGCCGCGGTCGACGTGGTGGACGCTGCAAGGTCAATGGCGGTTGCGGTTCGGGCATCGAGTCCAGTCTCTATTGAGGGCTAATCCCACGCGATTGGTTGCCCCGGCCGCGGGGCGCGATTCAAGACCACCCAGGCCCGTTGGTCGTTCTTCACAACCGGCAACGAACCGAGCCCGACCACGGCATCAATCCAGATGAGCGAACAGTATCTTGCCCACTCGTCCGCACCGTCGAGAAACTCCGGTGCTGCGCAAATGCCCGCCGAATGCCGTGTCATCAATGCTTGGAGGGCATCACCCGACTCAAGTCTGTGGAATTCACAGGTACGGGCCCTGGCCACCGCCCGAATCGGACCGGACGGCAGTTTCAACCAGAGCAGATCACCGCCGTCTACGGCCTCAAAGGGAGGGCGCCGAATCTTCGATAGCCGGCATTCGATGGTCTTACGCCCCGACAACAGAAGATCGAGATACTTCGCTCGAACGATTGCAAGATGGTGTCGCATGAATCGCGAATCT
>JAPULF010000114.1 GCA_027295245.1 Planctomycetota bacterium | reverse complement strand
CCGGCTCGTTCTCGTTCCCGGTCGCCGAGGCCTGTCTTGAGCAGGGACTCGGCCCGGGCACGGTATCGTCCGACGTTCACCGCTACAACGTGCGTGGGCCCGTGTTCGACCTGATGACGATGCTCTCGAAGTATGTCCACCTTGGCTATTCGGTCGACGAAGCGCTTGCGTTCGGAACGGCCAGACCGGCAGCCGCGGTCGGCCTCCCCGATAACATTGGCACGCTGAAGGTCGGGGCCGACGCCGACATCGCCGTGGTCCAACACCGTGAAGGCCCGATCACCTTCACCGACGCCCTCGGCAACGAACGCGCTGGCAACCAGTTGATGCTGCCCGTCGAAACCCTCAGAAAAGGCCGCCGTTTCAACCCGCAGCACTCGACTCACCCGAACCTCGTCGGCCACCCGCACCGGCACTAGCTGGCTAAAACGATTGACCCGCGAGTTCAGCGAAATCAAACAGAAGCTATTCCACCATCGAAATAACGTGCACCCCGAAAGAATCTGCCTTTCCGCGCAACTCGATATCCTCTCGCGGCACGTCCGGATATCCGTCGGCAACGTGCGAGTAGACGCTTTCTGAAACGACCACTTCACCGGCTTTCGCGTGGCTTTGGAGCCGGGCCGCCGTGTTTACGGTATCGCCAAGCGCCGTGAAGTCGTTCACCTCTCCAGTTCCCACCTTGCCGACGTACGCCTCACCGAAGTTGATGCCGATCCCGACCGATAGCCACGGCTCTTTGCCCGACTTGTAGCCGACCCCGCGGAGAATGGCGACAGCTGCCCTCACGGCTGCAACCTGGGTCTCTTTTTCAAATGCCGGAATAAAGAACGCCATCACTTCGTCACCGATCATCTTGTCGACTATTGCGTTCTGCAGCAGCAGCGATTTCGTTGCAACTTCGTAGAAGCGATTCAACAGGTTCGCGAATTCGCCAGGCCCGACTTTCTCGGCTATCGATGTTGAGCCGCGGATATCGGCGAACATCACCGTGACATCTATTTCCGCGCCGCCGGCGGGAAGGATGTCGTCTCAGAGATTGCACATCGCCGGATTCTTACGGGATTGAGATCGACCGCGGAGGGTTTTCATCAGCACGCCGCCGACGCCGCCCAACGGAATCAGGCACATCCCGCATCGAGGGCTGCCTGGCAGGTACGAAGCCGGCGTGTCCCGGTGCCCGTTCACAAGCACCTCACGCCACATCTCGTTTACGGCATGGTCCGCATGCTCGTGGTCTGTCATCGCGAATCACCTTCATTCGGACGTGATCAAATTTGAGTTTGGTCGATCTGGATTTTCCGGAGTGAGTCTATTCCGATTTCGGAATCCCGGGCAACCGGAGCGCTCCAGTCCCACGCACATTCGTCGGCGTTCACATATTCTTGGTCGCGAACTGTCGACGGCATTAATAAAAACAGGTCCAGACTGAACAGCAAACTATCGAGAGGCAACCGGGAGACTTTCGGATGGCGAGCAAGCACGGGCGAATAGGAATTCTTGTCGGCGGCGGTCCGGCTCCGGGGATCAACAGTGTGATTTCCGCCGCCGTTATCGAGGCGATAAATTCCGGCCGCGAAGCCGTGGGTATCCTGAACGGCTACGAGTTCCTTGTCAAAGGCGACACCTCACAGACCGTCGACCTTGAAATCCCCGATGTTTCCACTATCCACACCCAGGGCGGCTCAATCCTCCACACCTCTCGCACCAACCCGACCCGGCGCCCGGAGGACCTCGAAACCTGTGTCGCAACGCTCGAAAAGCTCGGCATCAGCCACCTGATAACAATCGGTGGTGACGACACCTCGTACGGCGCATCGGAAATCGCCCGCGCTGCCAGCGGCAAAATTAAAGTGGCGCACGTACCGAAAACGATTGACAACGACCTGCCCCTGCCGGGCGACATGCCGACATTCGGATACGAGACGGCGCGCCACGTCGGCACCGGGATCGTGCTGAACCTTAGAGAGGACGCGCGAACGACAAACCGCTGGTACTTCATCGTCGCGATGGGCCGTCACGCCGGCCACCTTGCACTCGGTATAGGCAAGGCCTCGGCCTCGACCATCACGATCATCCCCGAGGAGTTTCCGCGGAAGACGGTAAGCCTGTCCGAAATATGTGACGTACTCGAAGGGGCCATCCTGAAACGACGGGTGGCAAATCGGCCCTACGGAGTTGCGATCATCGCCGAAGGCATCGCGTCCAAGCTCAATATGCGCGACCTGCGCAACATCTCGGGTGTCGAAATCCCACGCGACGAATACGGAAACATCAGGCTCTCCGAGCTGCCAATCGCGCGCATACTCAGGGTCGAGGTGGAACGTCGTTTTGCAGAACGTGGCGAAGCGATGGGTATCGTCGATCTGACGCTCGGATACGAGTTGCGGTCGGCCGCGCCGATACCATTCGATATCGACTACACGCGCACGCTCGGGAACGGTGCGGTCCGGTTTCTGCTCGCCGACTCGGCTGACGAAAAAACCGCCGGGGGCGCCATGATCTGCGTCGTCGACAGCCAGCTCAAGGCCGTGCCGTTCGAAGACATGCGGGATGCCAGGACCGGCAAGACCACGATCAGGATGGTCGACACAAACTCCCTTTACTACGACGTGGCCCGCCGATACATGATCCGCCTCGAAGCAGCTGACTTCGAAGACGATGAAATGCTCGGGCGCCTCGCTGCCGAGGCTTCAATGCAGACCGATGCGTTCAAGC
>JAPULF010000113.1 GCA_027295245.1 Planctomycetota bacterium | reverse complement strand
CGGGGCTCTCATGGTCATTCTGAGTTTTCGTCAATTCCACGGCGGATCTTATTGGACGCGCCCGCATTCTCGCACCGGAAAAACTTCCCCGGTTCTTGGGACCCTCCTGGTCCTGGCATGCGGATTGCTAACACCTGGGTGTGCCGGGCCTCGTAGCTTTGTGCCCGAAGTGGAGCCCGAGAGTCTTTCGGACGTCGGCTTTCTGGCCTACTTGGCAAAGACTCCGCAAGTCACTGTGGATGAGGCCTATAGGGCCATGATCTTGCTCGCAGATGGCGAGGACAACAATAAGTCGTTCGCGGCGCGGCAGGAGGTACTGCAATCACGGGGTTTTGCCCGTGCGGCGTGGGGCCTCGAACCGGAGAACGTGATCGATGCCGGCTCGGTTGCATTCATGGTGTGCCGCATATGCAGAATCCGTGGCGGGATCAATTACAACCTCCTCGGGTCGTGGGGACTCGGCGACCGCCGATATGCGATTCGAGAACTCATGTATCGAGGAATGATAGAAGACTCGGTGGATTATCAGTACGTGACGGGTCAGGCGCTCGTGGCGTTGATGGCGAAAGCCGACGATTTGATGGAGAAAAAGGGCCTCTACGAGACGCAACGCGTCGATCTAAGTGATGAGACCGATCGCGATGAACGCGGTGAGTTGATCGTTCCGCCGTTGGTTGAAGCACCGGCCGAGGAGGCCGAGGCGCCGGTCGATGAGACTGTGCCTCCGGTTGTCATGCCGGATGACCTGCCGGACAAGTGACGGTCCCCACAATACTCGGTGCTCCGTTTTAAAGGCCCAATGATAGGCCACTTGTCGACGGCGTACATATAATGTAAGGAAGTTTGGTGTTGCGTTTCCCGATGGCAACGGACGACCTCGAAGAGGGTCGAACGTTGATGGCAACGGACGTCGGGCTCGGCCCGCCGGAGACGCAAGGATTGGGAACGGGAACGAAGCGAGGGCACGCTATGAGAATCTGTGCGCGGTCGATAATAATTCTGAGCATCGTTGCCGCCCCGGCGTTTGCTCAAGCCCCCGCGGACCCGAAGGTCCCGGCGAAAGCTGTTGACGCAAAACAACTGAGTTATCAGGTGATCGCAGTAACCGGAAAGGTTCGCGTCGCGAAATTCGGCGCGGATCCCCAGAGCGACGTCGGCTGGCGACCCGTCAAGAAGGGTGAACTGCTTGGCCGTGGTCTCCAAATCCTTACCTCGATGAGATCCAAGCTGAAGCTCGCCGCCTACCCGTCCAAACCCCCGACCGTCATCCTCATCGAGCAGTTGTCATTGGTGGGGATCAACGATCTACGTTTCGAGGGTGGCGCGGCCAAGTCGCGTCTCGGGCTCGGCTACGGGGCCATACGCGCCGGCGTTGCGGAGGGAGAAATTCGAAGCGACATGAAAATCGAGTGCCCTACTGCCACGCTGAGCAAGAAGGGCACCGACATCTTCCGATTCGAGTATCGGAACAACAGGTGGTCCATGTCGCTCTCGCCTCTGGGGCGAGGACAGATTCGGGCGATCCAGAACCGCTATTCCGGAATCGTCGGCGGTCGTCGATGGACCAGTGGTTCGATGAGGACCCGAAACGTGTTCCCCGGACAGCTTGTCACCCAGGCCATGGCCCGAACCATCGATACGACCGCCTTCAGCCGAAACATCAACGTCCAGGATGCGTTTGGATTGCAGGACATCGAGATCAAACTTCTGGAGTTGTACGGTAACGGGCGAGGCGTCCGGTTGCTCGGTGGGAACGCGATAGACGTGCAAAACCCCAATCAAGGCAGCCAGTTGACCGGCGCCGGTCAGATGTCCACGTCGACCGATATGGGGAGGGCCACCGGCGTTAACACGTTTTTGCGGAACATCTTCGATCAGTTTCAAGCTCAGAACGCCGTGAGACCTCACCCCGGCGGTGACTTCGGAATTGGACAACTGCCTTTCATTCCGATTGGCGGCCAGACCGCGACGCAGCGGTCGATAACCGGTTCTGCGCTGCAACGCGCCAACATGAAGAAGGTGAGGATGCAGGCCTTCTCAGGTCACAAGAGGAAATAGGCTGACCTGCGCGCAAGCCCTTCGAGGCGTGCCATCTGAGCACACAATTGCTCAGAATCCATTTCAGATCCAAGGAATTCGAATTCGCCTCCTGGCATGGTCGTCCGCCATTCTGGCCAATCGGGCAAGGCCGGACTACAACTATCAGTGCGATGAGCCCTTCCCCGCCGATGGCATTGGAAACCGTGACCTCCGTCGAGCATCTCCGAAGCGCGGTTGCGGATGCCCGGAGCGCGAATCGAACCATCGGTTTCATTCCGACGATGGGGGCGCTTCACGCCGGACACCTCAGCCTGATCGAGGCCGCTCGCCGAAACGGCGACTTTACGATCGTCAGTATTTTCGTGAATCCCACCCAATTCGGCCCGGGTGACGACTTCGATCGGTATCCCAGGACGCTGGACGCCGACCGCGCGATCTGCGACGCCGCTGCAGCACAAGTCCTGTTCGTTCCGCAACACGAAGACGTCTATCCGAAAGGCGATCAAACGCGCGTGCGGCCCGGGCCCCTGGCCGACGGACTGTGCGGACCGTTCCGCCCAGGCCATTTCGAAGGTGTGTGCACCGTCGTGGCAAAGCTCTTTGGGTTGGTCCAGCCGGATGTCGCCTATTTTGGTCAGAAGGATGCACAACAGGTCGCGATCATTCGACGCATGGTCTTGGATCTGCGAATGCCGCTCCGAATCGAAGCCTGTCCGATCGTCAGGGAACCCGACGGATTGGCGCTCTCCAGCCGAAACGCATACCTCGAACCGGACCAGCGCCGACGCAGCCTCTGTCTATACCAGGCCCTGACCACCGGCCGCGACATGCTTCGTGCGGGAGAGTCGGTCAATGATGCGGTCGCGGCCATGCGCGAACGGCTGGAACGAACCAGCGGCGTCAGCGTAGACTACGTCAGCGTCGTCGATCCCGACTCGCTCGATCCTGTGACCGACACAAAGTCCCGATTGATGGTTGCAGGCGCGATTCGAATCGGATCGTGTCGTTTGATAGACAATGTCCTCATGGACCTGAGTGTCGATAGAGAATAGGATCGTTCCGGAAACCGGACGGTAGCCAAATCCGGCCCGACGGGGCGTGTGAAAGTATGCATCCGACGATGTTCGAAATCCCGTTCCTCCCCGACTGGCTCGCAGACGTCAAGAGCTACGGGGTCATGATGACCATCGCTTTTCTGACGGGCATCTGGATGGCCTGCCGCCGGGCCATCAAATCGCACGGCGACCCGGACGTTGTGTTGAACATGGGCTTCATCGCCTTGGTATGCGGGATCGTGGGCGCCCGCATCATGTACGTGATCCATTACTGGGACACGCGATTCGCGATCCAACCGAGTCCGATCTGGGCGGCCTTTGACATCCGGGCGGGCGGACTCGAGTTCCTCGGCGGGCCGATCCTCACGATCCCGGTCCTGATGATCTACCTGAAATACATCGCGAAGGTGTCGATTCGTTGGTACCTGGATTTCTCGATTCCCGCGTTGCCCTGGGGCTTGGCACTGACGCGGATTGGTTGCTTCCTGAATGGATGTTGCTGGGGGGCGGTGTGTATCGACGAGCAAAGTGTGGAGCGGGATCGCGCGTCCATACCTTGGGCCGTGAGATTTCCGTACGGCAGCCCGGCGATGAATCAGCAGTTCAAGTTCGGTCAGCTTTCCATCCCCAAGGAACTGATTGTCATCACGCCCATGGGCGAAGCGTACCCGTTGCCTCGCGAGCAAATCGAGGAGGCCCTTGCGCCCGAAAATGAGGCCGGTTTCGACCTGTTCCGGGAGTATCAAGCAGCCCGTCAAAGACTCGAAGAGCAAATCAAGCAGGGTGCCCAGCGAGATGAGATCGAGACTCTTCGCAATCAGGTCGCTACGGCGTTGAAGAAGTATTCCGAGGTCAATCCCCGCGCAGGTCCGGTCTTCGATCAATGTGATCGATTTGGGCTGACGCCCGCGGAACTCCGCGTCCTGGCGGACCAGTATCGCTCCAAGCCCGTGCATCCCGCGCAGCTCTACGCCGTGATCAACGGAATCCTGCTCGCCGGCCTGCTTTCTCTGATTTTCTACTATCGACGACGTCACGGCGTGCTGCTCGGCGTGTTCCTCCTCATTTATCCGGTTTCGCGATTCCTGCTCGAGTTGATTCGCCAGGACAATCCCCTCGACTATGGTGGATTGACCATCTCGCAGTTCCTCGGCTTGGGCGTTTCGCTTCTGGGGGCCGTCTATATGTGGTATATTTATAGATTGCCGGAGAAGTGCCCACGGGCCGTCGAATTCATCCCTCCGGAAGAAGTGGACGAACGCCGATCCGCCGGGAAGAATAAATAGCAGCACCCAACCCCACCGCGGCAGCCACACGGAGAATCCATCATGCCCGGCGCCAAATCGCTCGGAATCGCCCTGTTCCTCGCGGTGTGTCTGATGTCCGCTCGAGCCGAATCGGCCGAGCGGATGACGTTTCGCAACAACTTGATCCCAGGACACATGACCAAACACCGGATCAGTCGGGTCATCCGGCGCACCACGCGTCTGCCGACCCACCAAGAGACCGTTTCATACTCCCGCCGTTCCGAGTGGGTGCAGTGCAACGTCGACGAAGACAAGCCCGGCAACGTCAAGGTCTTTCAGATGATGGCCGACCGGCCGCCCAAGGTGCTCCGCGTGTATCATGGCAAGGAGCTGATCAAACCGACGCCCGACGCCTCCCGATACAACCTGATCAGCGGTTCCCCCAGCCTCTACAGCGCCATGAGGACGCCGCGGGACGCGACCGTCGAAGTGTTGCCCATCACCGAACCGCCCGAGCAGGCCGTGCTGGCCGCCATGCTCGACATCGCTCATTGGCCGAGAAAACGCATCGACGTCGGTCATCGTTGGCAGCGGAGCGTCGACTATGCCGGTTTTTCGGGTACGCAAACGTTCGAGTTCAAGGAACTCGGCAGGATCGGCGGACAGGTGACCGGCCAGTTGACGCTGTTCGTCGAGGGCGAATTCGTCGGTTCGCTGGGGCGGGAATACACCTTCGAAAAGGCCCAGGCCGTCATCTACTGGTCTCGCCTCGAGCAGACGCTTGTCAAGATGGAGGGTCAGGCGACCTACGTTCGGGACCAAGGGTCGCGCAAAGACGAGTACGAACTGAAACTCGACGTGGAGTTGGCCGGCGAGAAGCTGTTGAGCGAGGGGCGTCAGGCCGTCAACGTCAAACAACTGAACGCCATTGCCGGTGCCGTGACCGACCTGGCGTCCGGGGACAAGCAGGCCGCCTATTACGCCTGTCGGGCGTTTCACGACCGTTGGCCCGAGTCCGACTGGATGCCGGCCGTCGAGTCCATCGAAAGGCGGGCCACGCATCGCAAGAAGACTGCAAAACGCCTGTCGCCCCGACAGTTTGCCAAACTGCTTCGCAAGTCAACAGTCGCGTGGCGGGCGGCCCTCGAGAACGAGGACTTCGATCTGCTGTCGCGGACCCGCTTGGCCCTGCAGGCCGCCGCGGATGATTACCGTTCCCGATTGAGGAAAATCATGAAGAGCAAGGACGATGCCGATCGGGGGCGGGCGGTCTTTGCGATTGCGTTCAGTTCGCGGCCGGCGGACCTCGCCCTGGTCGAAAAGGGGGTCGAGGATTCGTCGTCGATCGTTCGGGCGTTGGCCCTGACCGGCCTCGCCGCACGGCGGAGTCCGATGACCGATCCGCAGATTCTCCTGGCGGCGCTTCGGGACGAGGACAACTTGGTGCGCCGGCGGGCGTGTGATGCGGTGGCGGCTTGCATTCCTCGCGAACACTCGCAGATCGTCGCCTTCGTGCAGGGGGTCACCCGACTCGTCAAGTCGGACGAGACGGCGATCGTGCGACGCGTAGCCGTGCGGGCGCTGGCGGCCATCGGTTCGCGGGCGGACATCGACGTTTTGCAGCGGGCGTTGGAATCCGAGAGCGACGACGCCGTCCGGAAAGAGTTGCAGCGGGCCATCAAATCGCTGACCGGCCGAGAATAAATACAAAAGTAAATAACCGTCGGTCCTGCGCGACGCGATTAGGTCCGCGACTAAGCCGGATCGGTTTTCCGGGCCGGGGCGGGCTTTGACGGCGCGGGGCCCAGGTCCACGGCGTGGATGTTCTTTCGATCCCTGACGTAGAGCGTGCGGTCGACCAGCGTCGGCACGGTCCAGGCGTTTTGCGAACAGAGCTGCGTCTTGGATCGCACCCGCATCTTCTTGGAGTTGACCCGGGCCATGGTGAGCAGTCCGTCCTCGCCCAGAATGAACATCTTCTTGTCGCCGTAGACGAACGTCGATTTTGGGAATCGCTTCTTCCAGGCGATCTCGCCGGTCTCGGCCCTGACGCAGGTGAAGAACGTCGGGCCCATGTCGCCGGTGGAGCCGTAGACCATTTTTCCGACCGAAATGGCATTGCCGAAGTGGATCTTCACCTTTGGGTTGTGCCACAGCTCCTCGACGGTGGTCTTGCCGTCCTTGCGGGT
>JAPULF010000112.1 GCA_027295245.1 Planctomycetota bacterium | reverse complement strand
GGTAACCGCGCTACTGACGCCGTAAAACCGCAGCCTCCTGGATCTTGGGCCTGTTGTGTCGCGATTGACGCGTGCGGCTTAGTATTCAGGACAATTGCGAATGGCAGAACAACAATGAACAATGTGGGTAACAGTTTACCGTCCTGGGCAGTCGCGCGCGTCCGAAGCCCCCGTTGCGCCTTCCAGGGGATGGGAGCCTTGGGCTGCAAAGTGCGGACGGTACAGGTTGGGGATTGCCCAGGCGGGGCAAAGCTCGCCGCTAGGGATTGTCGGCCTGAACGTCCGATTCGTCGAAATGGGCCTCCGGTGCTTGGGCGCCCCAGGGCACGCGGACCGATTCGACCAGCCGCCGCACCGACTCGGGTGGAGGCGCCGAAAGCCGCGATACCACGATCGTCACCGCGAAGTTCAGCAGGCAGCCTACGGCGCCGATGCCTTCGGCGCTGATGCCGAAGCACCACGGCCCCATCAGCGGCTCGGGCGTGCCGAAGATCTTGTCGCTGTTGTTGCCGAGAATATAGATCGCCGTAAATACGATCCCGGCGGACATCCCGCAGATGGCACCCGCGCGGTTCGTCCGGGCATCAAAAATACCCAGCAGGATGATCGGGAAGAAGCTGGCCGCCGCCAGGCCGAAGGCGAACGCCACCACCTGGGCCACGAAGCCCGGCGGGTTTATTCCGAACCAGCCCGCGGCCCCGATTCCCAGCAAAATGGCAATGCGGCCCACCATCAACCGTCGTGATTCCGGCGCGTCGGGATCGACGAAATGGATGTACAGGTCGTGCGCGATCGAACTCGAAATCACGAGCAGGAGTCCCGCGGCGGTCGACAACGCCGCCGCCAGACCGCCGGTCGCCACCAATGCGATCACCCACGGCGCCAGGCGCGCGACTTCCGGCGTGGCCAACACGATGATGTCACGATCCGTGTAGACCTCATTCGCCGACGCCGCGTTGGGCCGCGACACGTCGGGCTTTCCATCAGGCCCGGTCAGGAATGCCTCGCCGGGTGCGAATGAGATGCGACCGTCGCCGTTTTTATCCGCATACAGCAGAAGGTTGGTCTTGCGCCAGCTTTGCACCCATGCCAGGTCTTCGACTTCCGCCACGGTCTTGCCGTGGATTGAATCGAGCAGGTTGTAGCGCGCAAAACTCGCCAGGGCCGGGGCCGTCGTGTACAGGACGGCAATGAACAGCAATGCCCAGCCCGCCGACCACCGCGCGGCCCGTACGGTCGGCGTTGTATAGAAGCGCACAATCACGTGCGGCAGCCCGGCCGTTCCGACCATCAGCGCGAACGTGATGCAGGTTACGTCGAGTTTCGACTTGTTGGCGAATGGCTCCGTGTATTCGTGGAAGCCCAAATCTATCTGGATGGCATTCAATCGTTCGGTGATGTCGCCGAACACGAACCCGACCTGCGGCACCGAGTGGCCCGTCAACAAACGCGACAGCGCCACCGCCGGAATCAGGAACGCAACGATCAACACCGAGTATTGCACTACCTGCGTCCATGTGATGCCCTTCATTCCGCCCAGCACCGCGAACACCGAAACGATGACCATCCCGGTCACAACGCCCTGCCATACGGGCACTTCCAGGAACCGGCTGAAGACGATCCCGACGCCGCGCATCTGTCCCGCCACATACGTCAGCGACACGAAGATCGCGCAGATGGCCGCCAGGACCCTCGCCGTTTCGCTGTAATACCGCTCGCCCACGAAGTCAGGAACGGTGTACTTGCCGAACTTGCGGAGATACGGCGCCAGCAAAAGCGCCAGAAGCACGTAGCCGCCCGTCCAGCCCAACAGGTAGATCGAGCCGTCGTATCCCATGAAGCTGATCAGGCCGGCCATCGAGATGAAACTGGCCGCCGACATCCAGTCGGCCGCCGTGGCCGCCCCGTTCGCAATCGCCGGCACGCCGCGTCCGGCCACATAGAATCCGCCGCTCTCCCGTACGCGCGAGCGCCAGCCGATGTAGAGGTACGCCAAGAAGGTGATGGTGACAAAGATAAATGTGAAGAAGCGCGTCTGATCGACGCCTGCATCGCCCGCCGCCAACGGCGGACCACCCAGGGCGGCGCCCGCGCGGACCGCAAACGTCTCCGGGCTCATTCACCCACCCCGTAGCGACGGTCCAGTCGATCCATGGCCCACGCATAGACAAAGATCAGGACGACAAATACGTATAGGGCGCCCTGTTGGGCGAACCAGAAACCCAGCGGAAGCGTTCCCAACCGCAGCCGATTGAGCTGCTCGACGAATAGGATTCCGCATCCGAATGAAACGAACGCCCAGATCGCAAGCAGCACCGCGATCAGGCGAACATTGGCGCGCCAATAGGCCCGCCGACGCGCGGCCTCCGAGTCTTTGCGGTTCTTCGACATGTGTTCTCACCGGTGAGGGTCGAGCCGTTTGCAATACAAAAACCGCACCCCACCGTGCTGTCAACCCACCCACATGGTCCGCCAGTAATCCCCCGCGGGCGTACGCGGTCTGTACGAACGCGGTCGTCGGTGACATCGACGTGGACTTTATCGACCCGGCCCTGAGACAGGCGAACCGGGATGCCAGTTTCGCGCCGGCGGCGCCGCGGGGGGCGATCTCGGAGCCGAGCCCGTTCGCAACGTTTCGCTCGTCGGCTACGACGGAAAGCACTTGCCGAATGCGACCAACAACTTCGGTGAACCCTTCAGGCGAATCTTCCTGGTGAGCAGGGCCCACACGAGGCTCTTCTCCTTTGCCAGAAAACCGAGCCAGGTTTGCGCGTCGGTGGTCACGTGCATATCGGGCCGGCCGACGTGGCCGTCGTGGATTTCGATTTTCTTGTCTCGAATCACGACGGTCGCTTCGGCTCGCTCGGCACCGAAGAAAGAGAAGTGAAAGGTGGCGTCCAGGCCGGCGGATTGCCGGCGCTGGAACACATGTGGCAGGCTCGCAAGGAACACCTCGATCGAACGGGGCCGAAGACCATTGCCGACCCGTTTCACATTCTTATGCGGAAATCGTTTTGCGACGTAGCCTTCGGCATCTGATTCGGGCACCACGTAGATGGTTTCTTTCTTGGCGGTCAGGGGTTTCATGATCTCATTCTTGAAGGCCTTTTTATCCTGCAAGTACGGACCGATGACATCCTCGCCGGCCGGGCAAACGGACAGGCAGTAGGCGGCCTTGTAATTCGATTGAAAGGACAGGCTCTGCCACATTGACACCGTCTCGGAATCGCTGACTTTCTTTCGATAATCGAGCGCATTCTTGCTGTCTGCGACCTGCTCCACCCAGTCTCCGAAGCCGCCCATGAACTCGCGGTAGTTGTGCGTGTAGCAGGCTGAGAAGTCGAACTCACCGTCCGGCTTGATGGCACCTGTTGGGCATGCCGCGACGCACAGTTTGCAATTCAAGCAGGGGTTAAAGTCGACTTGGTCGCCGTATTCAGCCACGCGGCGGTCAATCAAGACCGTTCCCAGAAAGATGAAGCTGCCGAACTTGGGGTGGATGACGTTGCGGTGAATCCCGATCTTTCCCAGACCGGCAGCCTGGGCGACGAGCTTGTGGGACACCACCCACATCTTTCCCGGCCAGCGGTCGGCCTCCATCGGGAAACCGAACGCGGTATGCATCGCCCGTACGCCTTGTCTTTCGAGAGCGCGAACAATTTTCCGAGAGGTTTCCGTGACCTGATCGTCCGAGGCGTGAAACTCGATGTTCGCCAGCGAACGCATCGGGCTGCGGATGTTCTCACGGTTCATTTTGATGACGAAGCTGATGAGCGTCTTCGTCCATGGAGCCGCCTCGCGAACGTCATCGCGGTCGGTGTTCAGCTCCGGTCGATCGATCTGCACAAAGCCCACATCATCCGCTCCGGCCTGGACGCAGAGGTCGCTTAGCCATGCGGCGTCGAGCATTTCTTGTTGCTCCAGTACCGGCAGCGTCGTGCTCGTTCCGTTTTCCTTGCGCACGTGGCCGGTCTTTCCGACGGCTGCGGTGACAAGAATCCGTGGCTTCGACATTTTGTTTTTCTCTCTTGATGTGTGTTGTATATACAACACAGTGTCCAAAAAAAAACGAGACTCATGTCCGTCCAAGCTGAGCCCACACGGCGTTGGCTGCGCGATGAATCGATCGGGCGCCTCGCTCCCCCAGCATGACCTCGGTTTGTACCTGGGCCTTCTTCCAAAACGGCAGCGACTTCTCGATTAGCTTGCGTCCAGCCGAGCCGATTTCCAGAATCTGCTTGCGCCCGGAATCACCTTCCGACACCTTCAGCCAGTCGTGGGTCCGCATGCGGTCGACGTTGCGGCTCAGGGTCGATTTCTCCATATTCAGCCGGCGGCTCACTTCGCCCGGCGAAATGGGCCCGAGCTTGGCCACAACTATCAGCACATTGAGCTGGCTCACCTTCACCCCGAGGGGCCTCAAGGCATCGTCGAAGATGTTGGTCACCGTCCGGTTCAAGAGGCGAATCCTCACGGCGAGGCACTCGCTTGCGATCGTTTCAACCGTGCTCGTCAGGGAGTCGTTCTTCATCCGGTTCGCTCCTATGTTGTATATACAACACAATCGTGGACCTGTCAAGCAGATTTCCGTTTTTTTTAGTTGGCCGGCTCCCGGGGGATTGAAAACCGCGTTTTTGGTGCCGAAATGCGTGGGGTGCGATCGAGTTTTTGGACAGTACGGGGTTGGCACGTCAGCCCTGGAGGCTTAGCTTTGACCGAGCCAAAGACGCCGCATGTGTCGGCGAGTTGTGGTGCGGTCATGAGATCCGAAGGTGTAGTGGTGTTGCCATTCATATCAACGTCTTGCCTTCTCACGCTGACCTGTCTTGCCGCACAAGCGGACAGGACAGCTGCCCCCGTGGAAAGTCAGCCGGGCGCAGTTGTGATATCCGGGTTCTCTCGGGTTGTTGTGTTGTCGACCGCCGGCCGGCGGAGGCGATCCCTGATTCGTCGCGACGTTGTTGAGGCAGAACTGGTCAACGGAAGCATGCTCGCGCCGCGAAGCGGGGATTCGATTCAACTTGTCGATGGCAAGACTGCCAGGTGGGAAGAGGCCGAACTCGACCCGGATGGACGCGTCCAACACGCATCGCTACGCAATGGATACCTGGCTGCAACGGTTCACGTCGACAGCGAACAAGTTGTCCTCTTGAGGGCAAAGAGACACTCCTTCGCAGTTGTCAACGGTCGTTCCCTACCGGGGGATCCCTACGGTTACGGCTTCGTCGTGTGCCCCATCCTTCTGCACAAGGGTGAGAACTCCTTTCTGTTTCGCTGCAACAAGGGCGGATTGGCAGTGACGCTCGAGGAGCCGAGATCGGGATGGATGTTGCTCGATGGTGATCCGACGTTGCCCGACGTTGTTGTCGGAGAGAACGACCGCCTACTTGGCGCGGCTGTTGTGCTGAACGCAACCGGCCGCTGGCTGGATGACGTACGGCTTCGCGTTAGCGTTAAGCACGAGGGCAAGACCGGGAAAGCGGCGGAACTGGATGTTCCCGCGCTACCACCCTTGACTTCCCGCAAGGTGGCGTTCTCGTTTCAACCTCCCGTCGGCGTCTCGCCGGATGACTCTGTGACCGTGAGATTAGAAGTCGCCCGGCGCGACAAGCGTACGCCTGATGCGCGGGAGTTTCCTCTCAGAGTGCGAACTTCGAACCAGAGCCGCCGCCGAACATTTGTCAGCACCATCGACGGAAGTGTGCAGTACTACACCGTTCAACCGCGAGAGTCGGCGAAGGATGACCCGCGCCCGCCCGCGTTGTTTCTGTCACTGCATGGCGCCGGCGTGAAGTCACAGCGCCAGGCGGGATGCTATAAGGCCAAAGATTGGGGCGATGTGGTGGCGCCTGACAACAGACGTCCCTACGGCTTCGACTGGGAAGACTGGGGGCGAATCGATGCGATGGAGGCGCTCGATCTTGCGGCCAAGCGGCTTGGCTCCGATCCCCTGCGAACATATCTAACGGGTCACAGCATGGGCGGACACGGTACATGGCAGATCGGGGCGATCTATCCTGATCGGTTCGCCGCCATCGCGCCGAGCGCCGGTTGGGTGAGTTTCAGATCGTATGTCGGGGCCGATGCGCAGTCGGACGACGACCCCGTCCGCGCCATGCTGCATCGGGCGGGCAATTCGAGCAACACGCTCGGCTTGCTTCGCAACTACTTGCAGCAGGGAGTCTATGTGCTCCACGGCGAAAAGGATGACAACGTCCCGGTCTCGGAAGCTCGCAACATGCGCGAACAACTTGGCCTTCGGCATTCCAACTTCGCCTACTACGAGCGGCCCGGCGCCGGCCATTGGTGGGGCAATCAGTGCATGGATTGGCCGCCGCTCTTCGATTTCTTCGCTCAGAACGAGCGAAAGCCCTCACATGAGGTAGATCGAGTGGACTTCGTCACCGTGAGCCCGGCGATCTCAGATCGCTATGAGTGGGTTTCCGTCCTCTCGCAGTGCGAGTCGATGGTGCCCAGCCGCGTGTCGCTTGCGCTTGATCGCAAGGCACGCGTGTTCGTGGGGACGACGAAGAACGTCCGCCGCCTCGCCATTGACCTCGACCGGGCGTTCGGTGGGTCGCTTGCCGCCGACGCCGATGTCAGCATCGAATTGGACGACACGAAACTCGGCCCCATCGCCATCGAGTCGCTTCCATCGCGACGGCTGCTCCTTCAGTTCAATGAGGGCAATTGGCAACTGGCGAAGGATGTGCCCCCCTCTGAGAAGGGGCCGCACCGTGCGGGTCCGTTCAAGGAGGCATTTCGCAATCGCGTCCTTCTGATCGTGGGCACTTCGGGAACGAGCAAGGAGAACGCGTGGGCGCTCTCGAAGGCGCGCTATGATGCAGAGACATTCTGGTACCGCGGCAACGGATCGATTGACGTCGTGCGTGATGACGCATTCGAAGCCAGGGCCACCGCGGATCGAAACGTGATCCTGTACGGCAACGCAGAGACGAACAGCGCGTGGGGCCGGGTTTTGGGTCGAGATTGCCCCTTGAGGATCGACAGGACCGGGATTGCCGTCGGCAAGAAGAGACTGGATGGCCCGGACCTCGCTCTGCTGGCGATCTACCCCAGGCTCGGGAGTGAGGTTGCCAGCGTCGGCATCATCGCGGGTACAGGGCTTCAGGGTTGTCGGACAGTGGATCGGCTGCCGATCTTCGTGTCCGGCGTCGGCATCCCTGATTGGGTTGTGATCTCGTCGTCCATGTTCACTACCGGCATTGAGGGCATTCCGGCGGCGGGTTTCTTCGATCACAACTGGCAGATTGATGAACAGCAGTCCGCGTGGCGTAAGAGTAAGAAATGATCAATGGTGGTGGCCGGGTCACTTAAGATAGGAGCTTGCGGGAAACTGGCCCCCGAGGATTTGAACCCCGACCAACAGATCCAGAGTCTGTCGTGCTACCATTACACTAGGGGCCAAGTGCTTCAGTTTCAGCTTATCGTAGCCGCGATTGGTGTCAACCGTCTATCAGACCGGGGGCGACGGCAGGCGCTGACTCACATCCCGATCTGCGGAATCGGAGATCGACGAGCGGAGCCCGTACACGCTCGAGCAGGCCGAGCCACCCAACGCCGGCGATGATCGGTTGAATGCTCCTGAGAGGATCGTGTTCGACTACCCTCGATTGCGACGGGCGACGCGAGTGCAGGCAAAGAATAGGCAAGCGAGCACGGGCACGGCGGAGGCGCCCAGGCCGCACACCGCAGGCGCGACGCCGACCGGACCGGTGAGGTCAAGGGTTGCGGTGGTGCCGCTGCCGACCAGGGTCACGGTTGACAGGAGCGTGCCATTGCCGCAGCCGCGCGGGGGGCTGACGCGAAAGGTGATTGTGGTTCGGCCGCTGAAGTCGGCGTTCGGTATGAAGACGTAGTCGAGTTGGGTGGGGCCGGTCGGCCACAATTCGCCGCCGAGCGGGAGTTGAAACACCGTTACCTCGCTGTCTCCGGCGTTGGTGACGGGCAGGTGAATCGCGGCCGGCTGATTTGGCTGGGTGACGACGAGTGTATCTTCAACGGTGGGGCAGTTGCGCTGTGCGCTGGACACCTGCGGCCACAGGAACAAGGCGACGGCAATGGCGCAGCTCGCGATTCGTGTGCTTCGCTTCATGAGACCCCTCCTGTTGTCGAGATTCGTTGGGGCCGAGTTGCGGTTGTTCCCCTCGATGCGCGGCCCTCAATCCACTATAGGCCGGGGCAGGGGGGCATGTCGTCTACGATCCATCTGGGCGCGTTATCGGGTCGGACGGATGTGTCAATTGTTCGGCTGGTTCTC
>JAPULF010000111.1 GCA_027295245.1 Planctomycetota bacterium | reverse complement strand
CTACCACATCCTGCCGCGGACCTACGCCAACCTCTTCGCGATCGTTTTGCCCGGGTGGGAGGTCGCCGCGGCCCTCGCCTTGATCCTCCCCGCCACCCGCCGGGCCGGCGCACTCCTCATCACCGGAATGTTGGTCATGTTCATCGTCGCCGTCAGCCTCGCGATGTACAACGGCTACGACATCGATTGCGGTTGCTTCGGCAAGGGCAGCAGCGCCGCCGGTTGGCGAACCATCGCGCAGGACGTGCTGCTCCTCTTCGCCACCGCAATAGCGTACTTCGTCCCGACCGGCCCGTCGCGCTAGGGGCCGTTCCCCGTCGTTTCCGTCGATACCGGTCAGGCCGCCGAAGAGCCGGCCTAGGTGACTGTCCCTGATACCCTTTCCGACTTGGGTCAGGGCTTGCCGATCCGTCGATGACCGATCGACGGGACCGCGTTATCATCGCCGCATGTCCGGCCCTGACAACGCTGCGCCCGCCTACCGGGACGACGAATCGTTCGCCCGGACCATGGACGACCGCGATCCATTGCGGGACTATCGCGAACGATTCCATGTTCCCAAACTGCCCGACGGTCGCGATGTAATCTACCTGGCCGGCAATTCGCTGGGCCTCCAGCCCAAGACCGTCCGCGGTTCCGTGGAATCGGCCCTCGACGACTGGGCCTCTCTCGGCGTCGACGCACACTTCGGCGGCAAAGTGCCCTGGTACCCATATCACGAGTCTCTCCGCAAACCCGGAGCGACACTCGTCGGGGCCTTGCCCGATGAAGTCGTCTTCATGAACGGGCTCACCGTCAACTTGCATTTGATGATGGTCACGTTCTATCGCCCGACGGACGATCGCTACAAGATCGTGATGGAAGACTGCGCGTTTCCATCGGACACCTATGCGGTCAAGACGCAGATCGCCTTCCACGGCCGAAGTCCCGACAACGCCCTGATCATTGCGAAGCCCCGCGAGGGCGAGCACGCCCTGCGGTCCGACGACATCGAGGACTTGCTCGAACGCGAAGGATCGAAGATCGCCCTGGTGCTGCTCGGCGGCGTGAACTACTACAGCGGCCAGGTATTCGACATGGCCCGTTTGACCGAGGCGGCCCATCGAAACGGCTGCCGCATCGGACTCGACCTGGCCCACGCCGCGGGCAACGTCGAGTTGAAGCTGCACGATTGGAACGTTGACTTCGCCGTCTGGTGTACCTACAAGTACCTGAACAGCGGGCCCGGTGCGGTGGCGGGCTGCTTCGTTCACCGCCGCCACGTCCAGGATACGTCGCTCCCCCGATTCGGCGGCTGGTGGGGAAACGATCCCAAGACCCGATTCCGAATGCACCTCGAACCGGAATTCAAGCCGCTGAAAACGGCCGACGCGTGGCAACTGAGCAACCCGCCGATCCTGGCGATGGCCCCGGTGTTGGCCTCGCTTCGAATCTTCGATGAAGCCGGCATGGCCGCCATTCGGGCCAAAAGCCGGACACTCACCGGATACCTACAGTTCCTGCTCGATCGGGCTTCGAATGACCCTGACAAGTCCGGCGGACGATTCGAGGTGATCACGCCGCGGAATCCGGCCGAACGCGGTTGTCAATTGTCCATTCTCGTGCATGACGATCTCGAGCCGCGCCGGGACGCATTGCAATCCGCCGGCGTCGTTTGCGACTTTCGCGAACCCAACGTCATTCGTGCGGCCCCGGTTCCGCTGTACAATTCCTACCGAGATGTGCGGCGTTTTGTCCGCATCATCTTGAGACTGGACTGATGCATCAGCCCGCAATCACACCTCCCAAACTGAAGATCGTCGTGCTCTCGGTGACGAAGACTCTGAAGTCAAAAGGATCCCGCGGACGTTGCCGAGTTGCGATTCCCCCTCTATAAGATGTTCTCGACAATTCGTCGGCGGCCTTCCCGAATGTCACTGGGAAGAGGCCGGGCGGTCCAAGACAGGCGGAATCATGAGTGAATCGGAGAGAAGGGGTCCTCCCTTGCGAATCGGCATCATGCTCGATTCAACGACCGTTCCTGCGTGGATCAATAGGATCATCGAAGACATTCGCGATTCTGATTTTCTTCACCTCTCTCTGTATATCATCAACGCCGAGCGGAAACCGCGCCGAAGCCTCTTCACGCGCATACGCAGGCGTCTGCCGACGATTCTATACGTCCTGTACTCACGATTGGACCGTTACCTGTTCAAACAGCCTCGCGACGCCTTCGAGCAAGTCGAAGTTTTTGTGCCGCCGCACACGATCGACACAATCCGTGTCGTTCCGGTTCGCAGAGCCTTTGAACACCGGTTCGAGCAGTGCGACGTGGAAGCGGTTCGCTCCAGAAACCTCGATGTGATTCTGAGATTCGGATTCAACATTATCCGAGGCGAGATACTCGACGCGGCGAAGTACGGCATTTGGTCCTATCACCACGGCGACAACGCTGAATACAGGGGCGTCCCCGCGTTCTTCTGGGAAATGCAGGAGAATAACCCGGTCTCCGGTACACTGTTGCAACAGTTGACCGAAGAACTGGACGGTGGAAACGTGATCTACCGTTCGTATGCCTCCACAGACATGAGTTCCC
>JAPULF010000110.1 GCA_027295245.1 Planctomycetota bacterium | reverse complement strand
TCGTTGGAGGAGGTTCGCGCGCAGAGTGCCGCCCGGGAGCGCGAGCTTGCCGAAGTCCGCGGCGCCCTCGAGGCCGAAAAGGTGGCCGCGGCCGATATCAGCGCCCGCCTGAAGTCGGGCCTCGAACACTTCGCCGAGCAGCGCAAGCAATTCGAAAAGATGGACGTCCGCCTGAAGGAGACCTTTGCGGCCCTGTCGGCCCAGGCGCTCAAAGGCAACAACGAGTCGTTCATCAAGGCCGCCGAACAAAACATGAAACCGCTCCGCGAACAACTGGAGCGTTACGAAAAGCAGATCAAGGAACTGGAGAAGACGCGGGCGGAGGCCTACGGCGGTCTCAACAAGCACCTGCAACAAATGGAGCAGGGCCGCCAACGGCTCTCCCACGAGACCCAACAATTGGTCGCCGCCCTGCGACAACCGGGCGCAAAAGGCAAATGGGGCGAATTCAGCCTGCGCCGCGTGATCGAGCTGTCGGGGATGACGAACCACTGCGACTTCGAAGAGCAGCCGACGTTCGCCCAAGACGGCGGCGGGCAACAACGCCCCGACATGGTGGTAAGACTGCCCGGCGGTCGGAGCATTGCGTTGGATTCCAAGGTCAATGCGACGGCCTACCTCGACGCTGTCAACACGACCGACGAAGCCGAGCGGAAACGGCACCTGGGCCGCTACGCGACCGACGTTCGCAACACCATGCGAGCATTGGGCGCCAAGGCCTATTGGAAGAATTTCAAGTCCGCGCCGGAATTCGTCGTCATGTTCATGCCCGGCGAGGCCTTTTTCGCGGCCGCGGTATCGCAAGACCCCGACCTGCTGGCCGATGGTCTCGAGAACAACGTGCTGATCGCCTCACCGACGACGTTGATCGCGTTGCTGCTGGCCGTGCAGCACGGTTGGCGGCAACAGCAAATGGCGGAAAATGCCGAGCGAATCGCGGCCGCCGGCCGAGAGTTGTACGATCGAATGTGTACCTTCGTCGAACATCTCAACACGGTGCGGGTCGGCATCGAAAAGGCCGCCGAGGCCTACAACAGCGCTCTCGGCAATTGGGAACGGCGGACGCTGCCCAGCGCCCGTCGGCTCAAGGATCTGGGCGCCGCCGAGCCTGACAAGGAGTTGGCGGAATTGACACCCCTGGACCTGCGCCTGCGGCCGGCGCTTCCGGTCGATACCGAGACCGAATCCTCTCCGCGTACTTCGTAGTAATCCTGATGTGACCGCGTTACACTCCCGCGCTACTCTCGCCGGCCGGAGAAACCGTCTTGGGAAAAGCAGCCGTGATTTACGGGCTGGATGATCGGCCACCCCCCGGTCGGGCGCTCATCCTGGCGATTCAGCACGCCCTGACCATGTTCGGCGCCACGGTTTCGGTACCGCTTTTACTGGGTCCGGCGATGGGGATGAACCAGGATCAGATCGGCATTCTGATCTCGGCGGTGATGTTGTGCAGCGGCGTTGCGACGCTGGTGCAAACGACGTTCGGATCGCGGCTGCCGATCATACAGGGCGTTTCGTTCTCGTTTCTCGCGGTGTTCTTCGCGATTATCAGCCAGGGCCAAACCGAGGGCTGGGCGCCCGCGACCATGATGCAGTACATTGCGGGCACGATCATTGCAGGGGCGCTCGTTGAGATGTTCATCGGTTTCAGCGGGCTGATGGGCCGGCTCCGAAGGATCCTCTCGCCGGTTGTCGTAGGACCGGTCATCATGCTCATCGGGCTGGCCCTCTTCCAACACGGGGCCCCCAAGGCGGGAACGTATTGGCCCGTCAGCGGTCTGACGATTCTCCTGGTGATCGTGTTTTCGATGATCCTTTCCCGGCGGTCGCGGTTCTTTCGTATCTTTCCGATCCTGACCGCGATCCTTTTGGTGTGCGGGGGGTGCTGGCTATTGAGCGCCACAAACGTCTTCGGACCGGACCACCCGGCCAGAATCAATTTCGACCGACTGTCGCACAGCAGTTGGGTCAGACTCAATCCGTCGGAAGTTGTTTTTCCGTGGGGCACGCCCCGGTTCAATACCGGGTTCATCGTCGCCGGACTGGCGGCATACCTGGCATCCACCATCGAGTCGTTCGGCGACTATCATGCGTGCTCGCACATGGCGGGGGCCGGTGATCCGTCGCCGAAGCAGATCTCCCGCGGGATCGGGTGCGAAGGCATCGGTTGTTTTCTGACGGGCGTCTTAGGCGGGTTTTCTTCTACGTCGTATTCCGAAAACATCGGATTGATTGGTATTACGAAAGTCGGCTCGCGTTACGTCGTCCAGATCGCCGGCGTCGTATTGATCGTGCTGGGTTTGTTCGGGAAATTCGGGGCGTTTGCCGCGACCATACCGGGACCGGTGGTCGGCGGACTGTATTGCGTCTTGTTCGGGCTCATCTCGGCGATCGGCGTGCAGCAACTGGCCAAGGCCGATTTGTCGAGCGATCGCAATCTCTTCATCGCCGGCTTCAGCCTGTTCATGGGCCTGAGCGTCCCGGCGTATTTCCTGGCGGTCTCGAATGCCACTCTCGTCGGCATCGCGGAGGGCGGCGGGAAGCTCGCGGAACAGTTCGGTGGACTCGCGGGCGGCACGATCGCACTGTACGAGCCGACGTCGGATGGGTTGCTGGATTTGATTAGCAAGTCGGCGAGTACAATCGTCAAGTCGATCGGCACGACCGGCATGGGCGTCGCGGCGATCATCGGCATCATTCTCGACAACGTTATCCCGGGTACGCCGGAAGAACGCGGCCTCAAACTGCCGAGTTCGTCGGCGCGGGAGGGCGCCGACGCGACCGCGGACGGTCCGACGGACGCACGCTGAGTCAGTGGGTTAATATGGACGACACGGGGCTTTCTTTTCTGGCAAAACGGGATCGACCGGCGCTGATCGGAATGATCCACGTCGGCGCACTTCCGGGCACGCCGCGCGCCGAAAAAACAGTGAGCGATTTGGCGCGGTCCGCGGTGGGCGAAGCGCAGCTGCTGGCGGACGGCGGCGTCGACGCGATCATGCTGGAGAACATGCACGACTTGCCGTACCTGAACCGCTCGGTCGGGCCGGAGGTGGTCGCGGCCATGACGGCCGTCTGTTGCGAGGTGCGCAATGCGGTGACGCTTCCGCTGGGCGTGCAAGTGCTTGCCGGGGCGAACCGGGAGGCGATCGCGGTGGCCCATGCCTCGGGGTGCCAGTTCGTTCGGTGCGAGGGATTCGTCTTTTCGCACGTGGCGGACGAGGGGTTGATGCCCGAGGCCGATGCGGGGCCGCTGCTGCGATTTCGCAAGATGATCGGGGCGAACGGCGTTGCGGTGATTGCGGATGTCAAGAAGAAGCATGCATCGCACGCCGTCACGGCCGATCTGGACCTCGCTGCCATTGCGAAGGCGGCGGCATTCTTCGGGGTCGACGGAGTTGTGGTAACTGGCGCGGAAACCGGGGCGTCGACCCGTCCGGAAGACGTGGAATCGGTGAGGCGTGAGGTCGAGGTTCCGGTATTCGTCGGATCGGGCGTCACGCCGGAGAACGTCGGGGGGCTGGCGGCCCACGCGGCGGCGTTGATCGTTGGAAGCTATCTAAAGCGCGACGGTTGCTGGTCGAACGCGCCCGATCCGGATCGAGTGTCCGCGATGGTTTCGACGTTGGACAATCTTTAGTCCGCCGGGGCTCCGGACGAAGGAACACGAGTATCACATGGACGTTCGAGATGCCTTGGTACAGCGGTTAACGAAACGGGTGGCCCGAATGCGGGAAACGCTGGACCGATTCGACGACGCATCGGCGGAGCGCGAGAAGGTCGGTCCGAACCGGAACGTACGCGACCTGGTGGGTCATTTCGCCTACTGGTCCGGCGAAGCGGCGACGCGGATCACGGATTTGGCTCGAGGGGCCCCGTCGAAGGATTATGAGGTCGACCGGATCAATGACGAGGTGTTTCGCAAGTACCGGCGAATGCGGTACGTGATGATCGTGCCTCAACTTCGGTCGGCCGAGGAGCAGTTGTTGCGCGCCGTGCGGGCGGTGCCTTCGTCGATGCTGATCGAGTCGGAGGTTCGGGAATGGGTGGACACGGCGATCGCCCATTACGACCACCATTGGGACGGCTTGAGCGACGCGTTGAAACGGCTGGGCTAGCTCGAGAGTGGATTGCCGTGCAATTGCCGGGCTTCCTCGACTCGGCGAGTTTGATTCTCTATCCAGTGACCGAACCGGTCCTGTGTCGGCAATTGAATGATGATGCACATCGACGTGACGACCGCGACACCGAGTGCTAGTACCTGGTGCTCGAGCATGTATGCGACGCCTGCAAGGAGGGCGGCTCCCTCGAACATGGCAGCCGTCAAAATGGTCTTTGCAGCAAACAGAGCATAGAGTTGCGCCGCCGTATCCGGTTCGGAAGAACCACTCATCCTTGTTTCACTCCCGGCCGGCGGGGCAGACGTCTTGGCGATCTTGTCGCGGCCCGACTTTACAACGACTACGGACAGGGCCACCGCCAAGGGCACTGACATTACGCCCCACGCCACCGCCACCAGAGTCAACACGGTAGACTCGTCTTCGCCATCGCGACTGTTGCTTTGTCCAATAGGCAAGAACGTGACCACTGCGATGAAGATCGAAGCGCCCATCGCAAATGCCACGATAATCAGTTGAAGGGCTCGAAGTCGTTGGGCCGAAGACAGGGTCTGGTCGGTATTCAACATAGCGCTGTCTCTCGAATCGCGGGCCAGCCTAGATCGAGCGGG
>JAPULF010000011.1 GCA_027295245.1 Planctomycetota bacterium | reverse complement strand
TGGACGCAGTGGTGGCCCAGCCGGCCGGTGCGATTTTGTGTTTGGCGACGCTTGCGACGATGTTCGTTGCGATGCGCGTCGTCGTGTCCGGCCGGATGCCGCTGATCCGTTGGGAGATGATCAATCCGGTACACGTTATGGTGACGATCGGCGTGCTGTTCATGGGGGCGTGGGGCGTTAAACTCGCACTGGGCCTCCTGAGTGGAAAGCTTCCCGCGTCCTGAACGCGAAACGAGCGACCATGAAAGCCTCGCGAAATCACGAACGACTTCGGCCCTACGCCATCATCCCGATGTGTGCCCTATTCTGCACGGCCGTTTCGGGCTGCCAACTCTTGTATTTTGCCGTGTCTCAAAAGAAGGAGCAGATGCCGGCCGAGTTTGGTCAACTCGCGGGCGAGCGGATTGCCGTGGTCGTGTGGGCCGAACCGGCGACGCTCGATCTCGACCCCTTTGCCCGCCATCGAGTCGGCAAGTCCGTTCGATATCACATGTTGAAGGGCATGCCCGACACCTACTTTGTCGACACGCGCGACGTCGACGAGATGCAAGAGAGGATGGGGTCTCGCTGGGAAGGCTGGTCTCACCAGAGGATTTGCGAGCATCTGAAATGCGACTGGATCGTGTGGATCGACCTGATGGCTTACACGACGCGGCTGCACCACGCAGGGGCGCTGCGCAAGGGCCGGATTGAAGCGACGGTGAACGTCTTCGCCGGATCGTCCGACATGGGTGTGGAGGCCCGTTACGTCGATGAGATATCGGCCACGTTTCCCCAGAGGGCAACGGCGATTACGATCAACATGAGCGACTCGGACATCCTCCACAACACCGTGGAGTTGTTTGCGCAAATCGTTGCGAGAAAGTTCTATAACCATGAACGCCCGTACACGAGGAAAAACGTCAGTTAGCCTGGCGGTCTGCACGCTCATGTCGTTGGGTTCGATGGGCTGCTCGCCCTACAATTTCATGGCGGCGGTGGCGGCGGCGACCGGCGGTGAATGGGTGGAGGCGAATTACCGGATAGGCGAGGGACCGCTGCTCATCCTGATCGACGACTTGGACGGCCTCGTGACGGAGCCCCGGGCAGTCAAGGAAACTCACGAGACCATTTCGGAAATCTTCTACGATTTCAAAATCAACCGGCTGGTCATTCCTCTTGCGGAATGGCAGACGCTGCGGCAGACCGACAAAAAATATGACAGTCTTTCGGTTCGGCAAATAGGTGAAAAACTCGGGGCGGAGCAGGTGCTTTACATCAAGGTCGTCCGGTTTACGTTGAGCGACGAGCCGGGGGCGGACATCTACAAGGGGCACTTTGTCGTTCGGATCAAGGTCCTTTCGACGCGGCCGGAACGCGACGTTCGCCTTTGGCCGCCTGAAACCGAACGGGCCGGCCACAAGGTCGAGGCCACCACGGCCACCGAACCGATCGACGGGGACCGCTCCGCATTCGAGGTGGCCCTCGAGCTTTCGATCAAGCTCGGGCAGGGCGTCGCCAAGAATTTCTACGGGTATCGGGAATTGGAAAATTGATTTGCGTCTTGCACGTGGTCGACGAGACCTGCGACGAGACCGCGTTTCAGGTGTTGGAGGTGTTGTGCTCCCGCCAGTCGGATGAACACTTCCGGCACACGGTGTGCAGCATTAGCGGGCCACGGGCGGCCACGGCCCGGGCGTACCTGTCAACCCGCGTTCACAACGCGGACCGGCGACTGTCGCGCCACGTGAACTGGTCGCCGCGTCTTGCCGACATCGCCCGCGAATCCAAAGCGGATATCGTGCATGCATGGGGAATCGAGGCGGCCGGCGCCTGCATTGCCCGGCTTGGCGGCACGCCGTTGGTGCTGACGCAGCTTGATCCCGGCCCGACGCGCGACGTGGCCAGGTGGCTGCGGTCATTTCCGCGCGATGCGGCCGTCGTTGCGGGAAGCCAGGTGATCAGTTCACGTATGACCGCCGCCGGCATCCTGCCCGAGCGAATCGTCGTGATCCGCGGTCCGGTCGACTTCAAGGCCATCACTCAGGCCCGTTCCGGCGAATCTCGAGATTGGCTGGTGGGTGCGGGGTCGCCGGTCGTGGTCTTGTCCGGTCCCGCGTCGCGAGCCGGCGGCCAATACTACGGCGTGTGGGCCGCGGCCATCGTCAGGCAGATTCTGCCCGACATCCGCGTCATTCTGCCGTATGCCTCCCGCGAAAGTGAAAGGCTGCTGCGTTTTGTCCGGGGCATCCGTATGCCATCGCTGCTTTCGGTTCCGTCGCGGCCCGTAACTTGGGCGCAGTTGGTGTCTGCCGCGGACGTGTTCATGATCCCGGCCCTGGATGAGACCTGCACGGAGTCCGTCGGTTGGGCGATGGCGGCCGGAGTTCCCGTCGTCGGTTCGGCCGTGCGATCGGTGGCGGAGTTGATCGCCGATCGGAGCAATGGACTGCTCGCGCGACCGGGCGTGTCGCGGGCCCTTGCGGCCAAGCTTTTGACGGCCCTGGAAGACGCCGACCTCCGCCGACGGATCGCCGAAGTCGCCCGCGGGCAGGCCTACGAGGTCTTCGGCGTGCGGCAATTCGTGGACAACTACGCCCGGCTGTACGACAACGTGCGTTCCGGCAAGCCCGCCGGGGTGGGCATCCACGACAGCGCCATGGTGGCCTGATCGTGTCTTCTTCCCGCCTATCCGCCGATGCCTCTGAACGGACGACCCCTTCGGGCCGGTCCACGTGATGAGGCTCTATCCGCTCTGCCGATATTTGAACGTGTGAGGCAGTCATCGAATGGCAAGCGCGGCGGCAACGGCGGCATGGACCTCGAATCTATGCGGCATGTTTACTTGCGCCGCATCGTCGCGCCGTTGTGCGGGGCATTGGGGTTCGAGGCGACCCATTTTCTGGCGCGCAAACTCGCGGCGCGGGTCCGTGAATTAGACCCGCCCGGGCGTCGGCGGGCCGCGGAGCGTATCGCTTCGGCGATGCGTGGCGCGTCGGTCGCTCGAGTCGAATCGCTCGTCGAGCAATTGTACGATCATCAGGGGCGATTCTGGGCCGAGGCCCTTTTTGCCCGACGACTTCTTCGCGACCGCTCCTGGCGTCGCTTCGTCGACGTACGCGATGAAGACGCCCTCCGTTTCCATGCGGCCTCCGGCTGCATCCTGACAACGGCGTACTTCGGCAATCCCGCGGTCGCGGCCCTGGCTCTGGGGCAGATCCTCCGGCCGGTCTACGTGATCGTGGACGTGTTTCGGGAGCCGACGCTTCGCGGGTGGCAGCGTGAACTCTATTCGCATCCTTGGATACGACCGATCGAACGGCGCGACGCGAGCGCGGTCGTTCCGTCGATCTTGCGGGGCGGCGGGGCGGTTCTAATGATCGCCGAGCATGAGCGAAAACGCGGTAGGGCGGTCGAGGTGGATTTCCTCGGGAGCCGGCTCCGTTGCTACCCCACGCTCGGTCGGCTTTCGCGATGGTTTGACGTGCCGGTCGCGGTCGTCACCTGTCGGCGATTGGAGACCCCGTTTCGGTTTGAATTGAATCTGCACGACACGTTTCGATACCGGTCCGGGGGGCAGGATGAAGCGGAGATCGTTGCCGGTGTCATGGCGACGCTGGAGGATGCGATCCTCGGTTCCGACCCGGGCCAGTATCTCTGGTCCGTTGAGACGGGCCGGTCGGCTCAAGCACGGTCGCTTTCGGCGGGCCGGGTTCGATCCGCTGCTAAAAAAACGGAAATCGAAACGGCGATGTACCAAACAGCACATTGAAAATCGTCGGCGTTGCGATGGCCGTCAGCGGCGGGCAGAGCACGGGCGGCGGCGGATTCAGCGGCGGCAATTGGGCCTGGGCCCACGGCGTGATGCCGAGTACGACCAGGCTCGCAAGGGTGACGATATTCCGCCAGGAGCGGCGGGGAGGGGGCGCGTCGACAAGGGGTTCGTGTTTCTCTTTCATCACGGTATATAGCGGATAATGGGGGCGCGGCGCTGAACTGAAGTTTTGTCGCACGTTGCGTTGTTATCGGCGGACGCCGTTGGCGAATCGATACGATTCCGCTAGAATGCCCGCTCGATTGATCGTCCTTTTACGGAATCGCGAATCCCCCGTTTGTTTGCGACTGACCGGTCGTTCCATTTTGGAGACGAGTTCGAATGTCCAATTCTGCCAACGGTCTTGGGGCGGTGGGTCAACCGCAACGAACGTTTCTGGGCCATCCCATCGGGCTATACGTCTTGTTCTTCACGGAAATGTGGGAACGCTTCAGCTACTACGGCATGCGGGCGCTGCTGGTGCTGTACATGGTCGACTTCTTCAAGATGACGCAGGAGGATGCGTCGGCGATCTACAAATGGTATACGTCACTTGTCTATTTGACGCCGTTGATGGGGGGGTACCTGGCCGACCGGTATCTGGGTAACAAGTGGTCGATCATCATCGGGGCCGTGCTCATGGCCATCGGGCATTTTCTGATGGCTTTCGAGCAGATGTGGATTTTTTATTCGGCGCTCGGATTCCTCATCATCGGTAACGGGTTTTACAAACCCAACATGTCCGTTCAGGTGGGACGGCTCTATCTACAGAACGATCCACGCAGGGATGGGGCGTACACGATCTTCTACATGGGCATCAACCTGGGGGCGTTTCTGTCGCCGTTCGTCTGCGGGGCGCTCAAGGACACGCCGGCACTGGGCTTTCACTATGGATTCGGGGCCGCCGGGGTGGGCATGGTACTCGGCCTGGTCGTCTACTTGTTCGGACTGCCTTTCGTGAAAGAGCTGCCCGCCGAATTGGAGTACCAGCCTGAAGGGAAAGACGACCGAGACGAAAAGGCGAAGGCGGAAGATCACGCCATGACGGAACAGGAGGCCGAACAAGCCGCGTCCGTCATACCCGGGTTTGCCAAGGTCTCGCCCCTGGTCTTCACGCTGACCGCCGTGGCGTTGGCCATCGGATCACCGCTGCTTTGGTTGGGGAAGATTGTCAGCCTGGACAATTTCATCGCCGCGGAGATTGCCGCGATCGCGTGTTTTATCGCGGGATGGATCCTGACTCATCTCAGCCTGGCGGTCCGCGACCGGGTGCTCGCAATCTATGCCTTGTTCGTTTTCGTCGTCTTCTTCTGGGGGGCATTCGAGCAGGCCGGGAATGCCATGAACGTCTGGGCCGACCAGACGACCAATCGCTTCCTGACCGATACGCCGCCGGCCCCGTCACCCTATCCGGATGCGTTCGTGAGTATCGAGGAACAGGGCTTCGGCGCGGTCTTCAAGGAGGCCGTGTCCAAACCGTTCAAGATCAATCCGGTTCTCACGACGTCGTTTCAATCCATCAACGCGGCGGCCATTGTCTTGTTCGCCCCGTTGTTCGCATGGCTGTGGCTGTTCCTCGCACGGAGACACATCAACCTCTCGATCGCCTCCAAGATGGCTATCGGCGTCTTCTTGATGGGTATGGCTTTCGCGCTGATGATCTGGGCCGGAAAATACGAGAACCAGCACTGCTCGACTCCATTGGCGTCACTTCCCGGCGATGAAGTCGTCGTCAAAGACCAAGACAAGGTGTACTTCTACGACTCCCCGGAGTTTGACGATGACGAGGCGTTGGAGCGATTCCGAAAGGGCGAACGGGTAGACAAAGACGAGATGATCGCCCACGGCGGTCGTCTCGTTTTCGACGAATCCGAGGGCACGCTGAAGATGCGCGGCGTACTCAACGGAAATCACCGGGACAGGATGCTTCGGGCCACGGCGCCGGACTGGTTTGTAGAGGCCATTTGGGAGTTGACCGCCAAAACGATTGAAGCCAAGAAGGACGCCGTTTCGGACGACAAGGGTGACAAGAATTTCGAGGTCGAACACCAACTGGAGAAGCTGCCCGACGGCTTCGACGTCGAGTATCTCCGCGGATTCGATCCCGGCAAGTTCAGCTTCGACGAGGCGTCGAGGACATTTCGGGTTCGAATGGCGTTGGCGGACAAGGACTACAAGCAAATCCTGGTCGCAGGGTCGGATCCGACGTTTCGGGCTGCCCTGAACGATCTCTTCGTGAAGTCATCCAAGTTCAAGGTAAGTTCCGCGTGGTTGTTCTGGTTCTACATCTTGTGCACGCTGGGTGAACTGTGCTTGTCGCCTGTCGGGCTTTCGATGGTGAGCAAACTGGCGCCCAAGAAATTCGCCACCATGCTGATGGGAATCTGGCTCCTGACCAGCTTTTTCGGAAACTTTACGGCCGGGCTCGCCGGCGAGAATTGGGAGTTTCTGGAGCCCGGCAAATACTTCGTTTACATCACGTTCGCGCTGGTCGCCGCGTCACTGGTTTGCTTCGTGATCGCCAGGCGCGTGACTTCCATGATGCACGGCGTGAAGTAAGGAGCGCGGACGCCAAGAAACGGGTGGCCGTTTTCGTTCCAGGGGTTGGGTTCAAAGCCCGAGCAGATTGCGTATGACGATATTGACGGCGTTGAGCAGCACGCCGGTGATGAGGTTCTGCAATTCGAAATTCAAGGCCCCGAGCAGGTCGGGGAAGCACACCGGAAGCTGGCATAGGCCCAGGGTCGAAACGACCAGGGCGGTCGGCTTCCAGCGTCTCAGCAGCTCGAGCCGAAGGGATCGGCGCGGTCCATTTCCACGGGGCATCTGCGAATTCCTCCTACAGGAACGGGAAGAAGGTGCCAAACAGGATTGCCACAACCGATTGGATCACGACGCCGCTGGTTCGCACGATGTTCTCGGCAAGCACTTCGCGAATGGCATTGTCGGGAAGGCAGGCCAAGCCCTGAAACAGAAAAAGGGCCGGAAATATCCGGCCCCAGCGCACTATTTTCCGTGCAGTCTTGTTCATCCAGCGAAATCCTCTCGTCACGGCCATGGACCGGACCGACAGCAGGAATCGCCGGTCATGCCGTTGCGGCGAAAGGTTCCGCTAGGCGATCCAGCTTGTCAACCCCTCGAATACCGCCTGGACGACCGGCTGAGTCGAGGATTCGCTGTCCGGGGCCATCAGCGTGATGATGAGGCCCTCGAGCAACGCTGAAAACAGCCCGGACACTGCTAGTTGAATGCCTTCCAGAATGGTGTTTCGCGCTTCGGGACTGCAACTTCCCAGCGAAACGATTGGCAATACCCCGCCGGCCAACCACAAAGCCGAGCGCCTGAGAGTCAACAACCGGAATGCACGATACCGCTTCATCGATTTCTCCTTCGGAGCCCGCGACGGCGAGGACGGTGGGCCGGATTCAATGTTTCGGACCGACCTGCGGAACGCCCGAATCCTGCACGACTTCGCGCCGGGGCCCGTTCCGATCCGGACTAGACATCGGCCCGACCCACCATGGCGGTTTAGCTCTATACCGGTCCGTCGCCTCGAAAGCGCTGAAACCGCTCGGTTGTGATTCGCTCGATCCGCGGTCCGAGAAGACATGTGACTTCGTACGGTATGGTTCCCAGTCGCCGAGCCATGGCGGCCACCGAGTTGGACCGGCCGGGATCGAAGTCGATCAGTCCGATTTCCGCCCCGAGCGAAAGGGGGGGCAGATCCGTCAGGTCGATCGCGAGTTGGTCCATGCTGATCCGCCCGATAACCGGGGCGTCACCGACCGCGGTGGAAACGACACCGTTGTTGGAGAGGGTCCGCAGATAGCCGTCGCAGTAGCCAATCGGCACGATCCCCAGGCGCGTGGAACGCTCGGTAATGAACGTCCGGCCGTAACCGACGCAATGACCGGGCGGCAGGTTCTTGACCGCGGACAGATGGGACACGACCCGTAGTGCCGGTCGCAGGTCTATGTCCCGTGCCATGCTCGGGGAGGGCAAGTAGCCGAAGAGCGCCAAGCCGGGACGCACCATCTCGAGGTGGGCATCCGGCATCGTGATGGTCGCGGCACTATTCGCCATGTGACGAATGACACCGGATGGGAGGTACTCGCCGATCCGGCCCAGGACTTCACTGAAGACCTCGAGCTGGTGCGTGGCCAGGTCCAACTGCTCGAAATCGGCCGTGGCAAAATGGGAGTACACGCCGGTGAGCCGCAGGTGCGGGACGGCCCGAATCGACTTGACCAATTCGACGGCCTCGTCGGGCATCACGCCCATGCGCCCCATTCCGCTGTCGACCTTGAGGTGGACTTCGATCGGCGACGGCGGGGCCACCGTGGACAGCCATGCAACCATCGCGGCGTCGGCGATAGTAACGACCAAGCCGTGCTCGATGATGGCCCCGATTCGATGCCGGCGTTCCGCTTTATCGCCGATCGCCAGGACGCTGCCGAGCACCAGGATGGGCCGCTTCCAACCGACCGTTCGGAGCTCGACCGCCTCCTGAAGGTTGGCCACCGCGGCGAAGTCCGCGCCGGCATCCTGAAGGGCGGGGGCGACGATCTCGACCGCGTGACCGTAGGCGTCGGCCTTGAGCGGGGCACAGATCTTCACGCCCTCATTGCAACAAGCGCGCAGAGCCCTGAAGTTGTGTATCAACCGATCCGTGTCGATGATTGCGACTAGGTCTGATCGCATGGCTCCGTCCAGCGACTGTTATGCACGATCTATCGCGAATCGGCAACCCTGTCCGGCCCGGATTCTATCGGCGAGACCTATCCATACGCACGCGTATACCGCGCGGCCGGGCCTTGGCAGGACGGGAATGGGTGCCTGGCCGATCTGGGCCTCAAGACTCTCGAGATCCGTCCGACTTGTTGCCAAGCCGAAATTGCGGTCAAATAATCGTCGACCAGCCGCCTAATTCCGATTGGGAGGCGTCGTGGTCAAGAGGTCGAAAACCAGTGGCGGGTCAGCCGGTTCGGAGACGGTGATGGGTAAAGTCTTCGCACTTTTCTCGACGGGGACAATTCTCTTCGAAAACGCGGGGTCGGCCAAACGGCGCCCGGAAGGCGGCCGCTGGTTTGACACGCCGGACCCGTCGGACGAGCCATGCCTGGGCACGTGAACGAAGATCGCGCCCCGGGCGGCATC
>JAPULF010000109.1 GCA_027295245.1 Planctomycetota bacterium | reverse complement strand
CCGAGGGCGAATGGCCCTGTTCGAATTGCTCGGCTTCAATGCCAAGTTGCGCGATGTCATACTGACCCAGCCGACCATCGCCGATATTCGCAAGGCGGCGGGCGAATGGATGTTTCGAACCCTTACGGCCAGTGGCTACCGGAAGGTCATCGAAGGCACCACCGCCTTCGAAGAGGTCTCTCGAATCGTCAGCACGATCTGAACGGTCCTCCGTACATCCGAAAGTCGCGGCATTTCGAGTCGGCTTCGCCGATTACGCGCCTTCCGCTATCATGACCTCTCGTGACTTGCCCGGAAGGTCGTCACCATGGGTTCCGCCCGTATGACAAGAGCCTTGGTTGTCCCGTTTTTGACCCTGTTTGCGGGCTGTGCCGCGCCCGCTACCCAAGTCATCCTTCTCGGTACCGGAACGCCCAATGCCGATCCCGATCGCTCCGGACCCGCCGTGGCGGTCGTCGTGAACGAAACGCCGTACCTCGTCGACTGCGGGCCGGGCATTGTCCGCCGGGCCGCCGCCGCGAATCGCAATGGCGTGACGGGCCTCGACGCGCCGAATCTCAAGCGCGTATTCATCACCCATCTACACTCGGATCATACCCTCGGCCTGCCCGACCTTATCTTCACCCCCTGGGTCCTGGGGCGCGACACGCCGCTGGAAATCTATGGGCCGCCCGGCACCTCCGAGATGGCCGAACACCTCGTCGCGGCCTATCGGCAGGACATTCGCATTCGCATCGACGGCCTCGAGCCCGCCAACCCGAATGGCTACCAGGTCAATGTCCACGAAATCGAACCCGGGATCGTGTATCGCGACGACAACGTCATTGTGAAGGCGTTTCCCGTTCGGCATGGTTCTTGGAAGCACGCCTTCGGCTACCGCTTCGAAACCGCCGACCGCACGATCGTCATTTCCGGCGATACCGCCCCCTGTCAAAGCCTCATCGACCATGCCGAGGGCTGCGACATCTTGATCCACGAGGTTTATTCGGCGAAAGCCTTTAAGGAACGCCCGCCGGAATGGCAGCGGTATCACGCCGCCTTCCACACCTCCACGAAAGAGCTGGCCGAAATCGCGACGCAGGTCCGTCCCGGCCTGCTCGTCCTGACCCATCAGCTTTTCTGGGGAAAAACGGAGGCCGACCTGCTGGCCGAAGTCCGGGAGTCGTACGACGGTCCCGTGGTGTCGGGCCGCGACCTGGATAAATACTGATGTGCGTAAAGCCGCGCGGTTCCGAATCGCCGGCCCCGGTCGGCAGGTCTCCTCCGAAAAGAAACTCCGAATCGCGCAGCCGCGTCGGCCGCGCGCCCCAAATCCGAACAAACCCGAGGGGTGTTTCACCCTTCACCTTGACGAATCCCGCGGAAACATATATAGCAAGGGCACTTGGACCGCCAGGAGGCCGCCGGTCTGGGGAAACCGGTGTCTCCGGACCCGACCGCGGCAATCGAGCAGGAGGTTTCGATGGAGTTGCCGCGCCGCACGACCGACGACGTGTATCTGCCCGACGGCACGTTCACCGCCGCGATCGAGGGACTGCGCCGTCGAACCGACGCCCACAGTTTGCGCATCGCCATCGTGTATGCCTTCGATTTTCGCACCCGTATGCTGCCGTACTGGTACGCCGACAAGCGGATGGCCCCGTGTTCCGTTCGAACCCTCGGCGACTGCCTCCACGCCGCCGGTTTCAAACACGTTCGCATCGTCCTCCAACAATGGACCCCCAACTTCAATCCCAGCGCCGCGGTACTCGACGGTCGCCCGCTGGACCTCCTCATGGTTTCGGCCATGCAGGTCCACGCCGATCCGTCCTACGACCTGATCCGCGACACCCACACCCTCGGGGATGCCCGACCGCTCATCCTCGCCGGCGGACCCAAGGCCATCTACGAACCTACGGACTATTTCGAGTTGGGACCCCGGCCCGGCATCGGGGCGGACTGCGTCAGCACCGGCGAGGCCTTCGTGTTCCTCAACCTGCTCGAGACTATACTCGACACCCCCGGGAAGACCGTCAGGTCCGCGTTTGAGCGCGCCCGCCGAGAAGGGGCCCTGGACAAGGTCCCCGGTCTTGTCTATCTCGCCCCCGACGCTCCGGACGACCGTCCGGTGGCCATCAACACCGGCGTTCAGCGCCTGCTTCGCGACCTCGACGAAATGCCCATGCCGGACGCCGGATACCGCCTGCTCGAGCCCCCGCATCGACGCAAGACCCTCGCACCCCGGCCCTATCCCCCGAAGAAGGTCGGCCGCAAATCCATCATCGCTTCCGTCATCACCACCCAAGGCTGCAAGTTCAACTGCAGCTATTGCCCGATTCCGGCGGTCAACCAGCGCACCTGGCGTTACAAGAGTCCCAAGCGGATTGCGGCCGAGATCAAACATATCCACGAGAACTTCGGCATCAAGGAGTTCTTCAGCACCGATGACAACTTCTTCAACACCCGGGAGACGGTCGTTGATTTGATGACCGAAATGGCCCGCACCAAGATCGGCGGCGTTCCCATGGCCCAACGAATATCCTTCTTCACCGAGGCCACGGAGTTTGACGTCTACAAGAATCTCGACATCCTGCCGCTTTGCCGCGCCGGCGGGTTGAAGGCCATCTGGTTCGGAATCGAAGACATCACCGCCGACCTGGTCAACAAGGGACAGACGGCCGGCAAGACCCGCGACGTCTTCGCACGCCTCCACGACCTCGACATCCAGACCATGTCCATGATGATCCACAGCGACGACCAGCCGGTTCGGTCGAGTCCCGGCGACCTCTCGGGCCTGCTGAATCAGGCCCGCTATCTGTTCAATCAGGGGGCCGTTTCCTATCAATGCACCTATCTCGGTCCGGCCGTCGGGACCCGCGACTTCGAGCCCGCCGCCAAGTCCCGCACGCTGTACAAAACCGTGGCAGGTGAGCCGATCCCCCAGGCCTTTCTGGACGGAAATCACGTCGCCGCCAGTGGCCATCCAAGGCCCTGGGACCGCCAGATAAACGTCTTGCGGGCCTACGCGACCTTCTACAACCCCTGGAACACCGTGCGGGTCCTCGCGTCTTTCACACGCGATTCTCTGGGTGCCAAGCGGCTTCTTTTCCAGATCATCGGGCAGATCGGCCTCCTCATGACCGCCCCTCGGCTCTTCGCTTGGGCTCGCAAACTACGCAAGGGGCCGATCGAGGTTTGGGACGGCCTCCAGACCGCCCGAATTCCCATGATCGACGCCGCCTCCGGCCGCCAGACAAACTGGGCCATCGAGCACCTCCCCACGCCCGACCTGCCCCCGATTCGGCGGCCCCGCAAAGATCCCTCGGATCCGACGCCCGACGCCGAACTCGTCAAGATGGCCTGATAGACACAGCGCATTTGTCCCTTGTGGGTGTCGAGCAGAGCGCCAGGATTGCGAGCCTGGTTACGCGGCGAGCTAAGGCGCCAGCAAGTCGACGACGAATAGTATAATGTCGTTGTGGTCGAGGATGCCGTTGTGGTTGTAATCGGCACGGCCGATTCGGCCGGTATCACCGGAGGATCCATTCACGATCAAGTCGGCGAACCCGTCGATGTCGGCGCCGTCGGTGGCGCCGTCGCGGTTCACATCGCCATCCGGGACATTCGGATCGATGAGTCGAAAATCGGCGACCAACGGGAGATGGTCGAATTGTCCGGGCGGTTGGAGGACGACGTCTGTTTTCCGCAGGCCCGCGGCGTCGAGCGCATCCGGTGTCATGACGGTCGTATTCAGGATGAACGAATGAACGGCGATCATCACCGAGTCGGTATAGATCATGTAGTCGAGCCGGCCGGGTTCGAACCGGGTCGTGTCGTCGCGCCAAGTGAAGTCTTCGCTGCCGGTGGCGTTGTGCCTCGGGTGCAGGTCGGCGTTACAGGTGCCGTCCCAGTCGGGCGGTGAATCGGCTCCGTACGTCTTTTCGTCTTGGATGTCGCCACACACGACCGTGTCGATCGGCCCCGGCCCGCCGACAATGTTGAAGTCACCGGCAACGACGAACGGGGT
>JAPULF010000108.1 GCA_027295245.1 Planctomycetota bacterium | reverse complement strand
CGTGATGCGGTCGATCCAGGACGTCGAATCCACCAATTCAGGGCCACGCCAATCGGCCGCGCCCGGAATCACCTTTTCCATGTCATTCTCCATCAGCCCTGGCACTATACGTGATGCATGGCGGATTGTCGGAAATTCGTGACGGGATTGTTGCGTATCGCTTCGCAATATCGCCGACCTCGCCTGCGAGCGCGCCGAGGTGTTCGCTACGCCGCGCCGCCTCGCGTTCGTCGTCGACGGCCTGCCCGCGAGACGACCAACCTGTCCGACAATGTGGGACCAGCTCAGGCCTCGATGTCGCGCAGGCTTTCGCGGTAGGTGAACTGCGCGAAGGCCATGCATAGGAACTGATCAAGGCACGAGAAGCTGTGGATATTGTCGTGCCCGCGATAGCGCGCGATGCAGCGGCGAAAGGCTTGCCAGCGTACATCGTCCTCTCCCACCTTGCATGCGGTGGAAGAGTCGACGAATCACTTGGCGAGGTTCAAGTCGGTGACACCCCCAAATGCGGAAAACAGTACGAAACTACAAACTGTTATCACCGACCCCGCGCCAAACGTTGGGACAGTAGTGAGAATAACCCCTTTTTTTAACGCATCGATCTCAGCTGGGGGATTCAAATTTGACGACAAAGCAATCCTGACCAGCGCTCCTGAACTTCCGACAGAGGGATGTGGCCGTCTTAATTTCGCTAATCGGCCCCGTCCGCAATCGGAAGACCTTTCCGATTTGGGGATCCAGCTCAACAGGAATGATGGTTTGAGTTTGGTTCCGAACCAAGTCAGGGTAACGCCTCTCAATACGCGTCCATTCCCGCCGAGCGGAATCCTTTGAAGGAAGCGCACCCAGTTGGATCTGATAGCTGTTCCCGGTGACTCCTCCGCTCACTGGCGGAATTGGGGTTGGAGAGATCTCGGTCACGATGGGGCTCTTGCGGGATTCGATCGGTTTCTCCGAGGAGGGATGCAGCCGCTCCACGAGGCTCGGACCCGTCATCGGTTCCGGGTTCACATCGAAAATGGCCAAGTCCTGAAATGGAAATTTGTTTGCGCCCGAATCTTCCGGGAGAGCATAAATCCGGGTCGGTAGGGTATAATCGATCACCCTGTCGGTCGTGTCGGCTGCGACCAGCGTTTCCTGTGGAATTGCGACCAGCGATTCCTTTGGAACATGGTCACTTTCGTCGCCCCATTCGCCGGCCACCTCATAGCCGAGCGCCATGAAGGCGCCGGCCTCAACCGCCCCTCCTCCCACTTCATCCGCTGCACAGCCGGCGAGACTGAAAACCAAGATCGCTGCCAGAACTAATCGCGCCATTATCCAAACCTTCCACCGCCGTTGCCGACCCCGTGGGGCCAACTCAGAATCGTCGCGACGGATGCTACGTGGGCAGAGTTGACGATCGGTGAAGAATCAGTTTGAGAGATTCAATCAGCGCCCAGTGAATTACCATGCTTGGAGAACCGCGGGCCGTCAGTGAGCGCAGCCCGGCTTTACTCGTCAGCCTGACACTCCTTTCCTAATGTTTGGGTGAAGTTGGAGTCGTGGGCTGGGCCGGCCTGGATATCCATGCCGACTCGATCTCGAAATGGCGTTGAAATTTCGGATCGGCACGTGATACGATTTATGGCTGAAAGGTCTGATCCCACGGTGCAAGATCTGGCCGTTCGATATCGATCAGGGGGAAATAAAATGGCAGCGCAAGTGCTAGGTGGACGTGAGCAGGTCAAGGTCGCCGTCGTTCAGGCGTCATCCGTTTTCATGAACAAGAAAGGCTGTCTCGAAAAGGCGTGCGATAAAATTATCGAGGCCGGGAAAGAAGGCGCCGAACTGATCGTCTTCCCTGAAACCTGGATTCCGACCTATCCCTATTGGACGATGGGGTGGGACACGATTGCCCATGGATTTCACGACATCATGGCCGACCTGCAGGATAATTCCGTGGTTGTTGGCAGCGAGGATACGGAAATCCTGGGCAGGGCGGCCAAAGAGGCCGGCGCTTATGTCGTGATGGGTTGCAACGAGCTCGACGATCGCATCGGCAGCCGGACGCTCTACAATTCGCTGGTTTACATCGACAAGGATGGCAGCGTTCTGGGCCGCCACCGCAAGTTAATTCCGTCCTTCATCGAGCGGATCTGGTGGGGCCAAGGCGATGCCCGTGATTTGAAAGTATACGATACGGACATCGGTCGCATCGGCGGGCAGATATGCTGGGAAAACCATATCGTCAACATTACCGCTTGGTACATCGCGCAAGGCGTCGACATCCATGTGGCCGTCTGGCCGGGCTTATGGAACTGCGGTGCGAGTGAGGGCGAATCCTTCATCTATGCCGGACACGATATCAACAAGTGCGATTTGATACCGGCCACGCGGGAACGTGCGTTCAGCGGCCAGTGTTATGTGGTTTCCGCCAACAATATTCTGAAAATGGAAGATATTCCCGATGATTTTCCGTTCAAGGACAGTATGACCTACGGCGGACCGGGACAGGAAGATTTTGTCGGGTGGGCGTGCGGCGGCAGTCACATCGTGGCGCCGACTTCGGAATATATGGTTCCGCCGACGTTCGACGTGGAAACCATCATTTACGCCGAACTGCAGGCCAAATATATCAAGGTCGTCAAATCCGTGTTCGACTCCCTTGGACACTACGCCCGCTGGGACCTCGTCAATCTGACGACCCCGCCACAACCTTACGAACCCATCGCGGCGTCGCCGGTTTTGGCCCCGCCGGCGGACGTCCGGGATCGCGTCATTGAAAACGTTGCGCGGGAGTTCAAGCTCGAACCCGAAAGGGTGGCGGAGGTGGTCCGCAACGCAATGTGAACGAATAATTCGTCTGGAAAGGCAGCAGCGCGAAGACCGGCACAGCAATCATGGAATCGGAAGGGTGTCGCCGAGATTACTTGAGGAGGCATCAGGGCCGAGGTGATGGATCACCTCGGCCGCTTCATTGTTCGTGATTCTTGAACACAAAGCCGTACACGGCTATGAAGTGCCGGCCGCTCGGCGTCCGGCCTCGTCGGCGCGTGTTAGGGGCAAAGTGTATCAAGGAAATTTCTTTAATGGGTCATGGACCACGCCATGCCTGAGCTTCTCCTCGAACTGTTCTCCGAGGAAATTCCCGCCCGCATGCAGGCGCGCGCCGCCGACGATTTGAAGCGCCTGGTGACCAGGCGGTTGAAGGACGCGGGTCTCGCCTGCGAGCGCGCCGAGGCGTTCGTCACGCCGCGCCGCCTGGCGCTGGTCGTCGACGGCCTGCCGGTGGAGCAGCCCGACACGCGCGAGGAAAAGCGCGGCCCCCGGATCGACGCCCCCGACAAGGCGATCCAGGGCTTCCTCAAGGGCAACGGCCTGACGCTGGAGGCGTGCGAGAAGCGCGAGACCGACAAGGGCACGTTCCTGTTCGCGGTGATCGAACGAAAAGGCCAACGCACGTCCCAACTCATCGGCGCGATCGTCGCCGATACGATCAACGAATTCACCTGGCCGAAATCGATGCGCTGGGCGAGCGGAACCCTGAGATGGGTGCGTACGTTGCAATCGGTGTTGTGCGTGTTCGACGGTGTGGGTGTGCCGCTCACCATCACCGACGGAATCGCGGCGAATGCATCGACCAGGGGCCACAGGTTTCATTCCACGGAACCGGTTACACCGACGAATTTCGACGACTATCGCGTCCAACTCCGCGATGCCCACGTGATCCTCGACGCGGCCGAACGGCGCGAGATCATCGCCAGCCGTGCCGCCGAGCTCGCCGCCGCCGAGGGACTCACCGTCAAGGACGACCCAGCGCTGCTGGCCGAAGTTGCCGGGCTGGTCGAATGGCCGGTGCCGCTGATCGGCTCGATCGATGCCGAATTCATGGGCGTCCCCGACGAGGTGCTGACCACCTCGATGCGGACCCACCAGAAGTACCTCTCGCTGCTCAACGCGGACGGCACGCTGGGTTCGCGCTTCGTCGTCGTCGCCAATATCGAGGCGCGCGACGGCGGCGCCCAGATCGTCGCCGGCAACGAGCGCGTGCTGCGCGCGCGGCTCGCCGACGCCAAGTTCTTCTGGGACCAGGATCGCAAGACCCGGCTCGAAGACCGCGTCGCCGATTTGGATCAGATTATCTTCCACGCCAAGCTCGGCAGCCTGGGCGAGAAGGTGACGCGCTTGCAGACGCTGGCGGGCGAGCTGGCCGAGTTCATTCCGGGCTGCGACCGCGACCTTGCGCGCTCGGCGGCGCTGCTCGCCAAGGCGGATTTGACGACCCAGATGGTCGGCGAGTTCCCCGAGCTGCAAGGCGTCATGGGCCGCTACTACGCGCTGGAGGAGGGCGAAAAGCCCACGGTCGCCGACGCCATCGCCGAGCACTACGCGCCGCAGGGGCCGGGCGATGCGTGCCCGACGAACCCCGCGAGCGTCGCC
>JAPULF010000107.1 GCA_027295245.1 Planctomycetota bacterium | reverse complement strand
CCGTTTCGGCCTCACCCCGGGGCCGAATCACGCAAGGCCCGCGAAGGAAACTATCGCTTGACTGATCGGCCCGGCAATTCGGCGAGCGACCGGCAACCCGCGGAATCGGCGCTAGGGGCGGCGGCAGCGGCTGCGCGGTCGGCGGGGGGCGCGGGTCCGAGCTTTCCCGTGGTGCAGACCCGCCAGACGCAGGCCGGGATGTCGAGATCTATGTCGCTGGCGTCGGCGCGGCCGATGCCGGTGGGGGCCCGATTCGGCCATCGCGAGGGCCTGACGCTCAAACGGGGCGGCGTGGCTCGCATCTTCGGTTCGGCGGGGATCAGCGTCGCAATACACGTCTTGATCGTCGTGCTCCTGGCGTTCACGACCTGGGCGGTCGGCGCGAATCGTGAACCGGTGACGACCGAGTACCGGGCCAAGATCGTCGGCGAACCCAAGACACTGGGCGATGCAGGCGGGTTTCGTTTTTCGGGCGACGCACGATTGGACATTCCGCACTCTGCGGACAGCGACCTGCGGCCGACAAAACCCCTTCAGGACCTGGCGTCCTTGCTGGCGTCGGACGAACCGATCGACATCCCGTCGATCCAGTCGGGCGGGTTTGGACCGGCGCTGACGGCCGGCGGCGAATTGAGCCGGTCCGACGTCATCGGCATCGGAACCGGCGGTGGGGCGGGCTCGGGGGCCGGCGGATTGGGGCGGCGCAGCGTTGCCGGCGGAGGGCCGGTCGGGAGCATGTGGGGCGTCGGCGAGGGTCAGCGGGCGCGATCCGTGGTTTACGTCTTGGATCGAAGCGGATCGATGGTCGAGATGTTTCCCCTCTTGAAGCGCGAATTGAAGCGGTCGATCGGCTCGTTGGAGGACGATCAGCGATTCAACGTGATTTGGTTCGCGGCCGGAAACTATGTCGAGCTTTCGCAGAAGCTGCTGCCGGCGACGTTTGCCAACAAACGCCGGGCCTTCGACGACATCAACCAGCCCATCGAACCGGCGGGACATACCGATCCGACCGGAGCGCTTCGCCGGGCATTCGGCTATAAACCGGACGTGTTGTTCCTGGTTTCGGATGCCGACTTCGCCCCGAACAACGATCTCGTCGTTCGGACGATCAAGGAGCGAAATCGCCGGAAGAAAACGGCGGTCAATACGATCCTGATGGTGTACGATCGCGGCGGCGGCGGGCAGCGCGTCGAGGAGGCCATCGAGTTCTTGCAATCGATCGCCGAGGACAACAACGGCAGCTACAAACGGGTCACGGAATCCGATGCCGCGGGGGACTGAATGCGGTTGACAGGTGAGGCGTTAATCGGGATGCGTAGCTTTCGAACGGTGATAGCGTCCGCGTGCGTCGTGTTGGCCGCGGGATTCGGCACGATCGTCGCGGCCTCGAACGGGCAGCCCGAGGGCGGCGATTCGCTGATAGACCTCCTGCGTCACGCGGAATGGACCGGCGTCATCATTCTGCTGATGTCCATCGCGTCGGTCACGATCATAGCGGAACAGTTTCTGACGATCCGGCGAAGTACCATCGTTCCCCCGGCCGAGGTCGAGAAGGCCCGGCAAATGATCGAACGGCGGGAGTTCAAGGAGGTCATCGAATACGTTCGCGAGCGCAAGTCCATGTTCGCCGACGTGCTCACGTCCAGCCTGCGGCACGGTCGCCACGGGTTCGAGGCCATGCACGAAGCGGCCGAAGAGCGGTCCGGGGCATGGACGAGCCGATTGTTCAGGCGCGTGGAATACCTGAACATCATCGGAAATCTCGGCCCGCTGATGGGTCTACTCGGGACCGTGTTGGGCATGATGAGGGCGTTCCTAGCGATGAAGGCGACGCACGGGGCCTACAAGCCGGAGGACCTGGCCGGGGGGATCGGACTGGCGCTGGTGAATACGTTTCTCGGCCTTGCGGTGGCGATCGTCTCGCTGGGGTTTTTCGGCGTGTGCCGCAATCGTGTGGATATGTTGACGGTGTCGGCCCACGCCGCGGTCCTGGATGTCCTGGAGTACTTCCGCCCGGCGCCGTTCGCGGCGGCGGCCGGCGCCCATGTTGGTGCCCGGCCGGCAGGATCGCCCGGGGCTGAAGCGTCTTCGGCCGTGACGGGGGTTGCCGGACTGGCCGGACCTGTCGATGAATCGACGTTGGGGCCCATGCCGGACCCGACCTGAATGACCTGGAAAGCGGAATCTCTGGAGAGGCCTTCGCCTTGATCAAGCGACCCCCCCGAGCTACGGCGATCAGTCTGAATCTCGCGCCGATGGTCGACGTGATCATGTGTCTGTTGGTGTTCTTCATGTTGGCCACGCGGATGGTCCAGCGGGAGAACAGCCAAATCGATCTGCCGGAGGCGACGGCCGCCAAGGAAGTGGAGAAGCGGGCGCTGGGCAATCGGGTTGTCGTCAACATTCGTTCGTCGGAAAGCGAAGAATTCGGCGAGGCCATCTACGAGTTGGACGGCGAGGCGACACCCGTGGCCGAATTGTACGCGAGGCTGAAGCGCGAGGGCCGGCAGGATCCCGGCGTGAACTGCGTGATTCGAGCCGCGCGGAGCGTGCCGTTTCGATTCGTGGAGGCCGTGTTGGTGGGGTGCGCGGCGGGCAAGATCGAGAACATCACCTTCAGTGCCTTTCGTGTCGAGGGGGGGCCGAACTAATGCGAAGCCGCCGCACCGAATTGGCCCGTGTCGAGGTCCCCAACCTCGCCCCGATGGTGGACGTGGTCATGGTCATTTTGATCTTCTTCATGCTCGGCACCAGTTTCGCCATGCCGGAGGGCGTGATACCCATGCAGTTGCCGTCCGACATCGGGCCCGGAGGCGCCGCCAACGTGACGGTGGTGCCCGTCGTCAGGATTGCGCTGATGGAAGACGCCGACGGCGATGCCTGCCGGATCATCGTGATGGAGCGTGCATTGCCGGAAAACTCCTTTCATGCGCTTCGCGGGTTCATGACCGAAAAGCGCGCCGCCGGTGCCGATCCATTGGGACCGATCTTGATCGCGGCCGAACCGGGCGTGGCGTATCAGCAGGTGATTCACGCAATGGACGCGTGTGTTCGCGCGGGTTTCAGCAACATCCAGTTTTCGATTAACGCGGGCGCGTGGGTGGCGGAAACCGGCGAATAGCAACGTATTGTGGGATACGAAGCGGAACTGGATAGCTATGATAAGTGTACGTCTCGGCTCGTTTCGCGATCGTAAATCCTACCATGGCATTTCACGAATGACGGGTGTCGGCCATGCTTTCTAAGTTACCGTATCGGCGCCGCGCGCAGTGCTCGTCGCCCACAAGGGTTGACGCTACCGAGATTCGCGAATGGCTCTGATCGAATATCGATGACACTCAATGCCTTCATCCTGGCTGGGTCCTTGGCAATCGCATGTACTTTCGTCCCTTGCGCGAGGGCCGACGATACGGCCGAGAGCGAGCCGGATGATCGCCTTCCTCGCGACGCGGCGCGCCTGCTGGATGAGCTCGTCGAACGGGGAATGCCCGAGCTTGTGGAGCGGCTGCTCCAGAAACGGCCGGCGATGCATCGCGTACACGCCGCCCGCGCGGCCGTGAACGCGGGGCTGGGCGCGAGCGGCGCGGCCGAGCGCGAACGGTTTTTCGATCTTGCTTCCCGATACTACCGAGACGTGTTGCGGCTTGGGGAAGACGAGACCTGGCTGATCGGCGTGCGGCGACGCTTTCGCCTGGCGGAATGGCACGTCGAATTCGGCGATCTGATCCTGCGGCAGCGGGCGGCGCCGGACCTGGATCGCTTCGAGATAACGAGTGGGCTCGATTTCGACCGCAAGGGCCTGCAAACGGAACTGCGCGAGGCTCACGAAAGTTTTCGCCGGGCGTCCGCATTGCTGGCGCGTCTGGTCGATGGGATGCAATCGGATGACGAGATCTACCTGCTGCTCGGGATCGCCGGGCGGATCCCCCGGTTGGCCCGCCAATGCGGTTTGAACGGTGCGTGGACCAGCTTGTATCTCGGCACGCTCGGCGAGCCGGATGACGCCGACCGGGACGACTTGCTGGAGTCCTCGCTTCACAACCTGGACGGTCTTGCGCGGAGCGAACGAGAACCGGCCCGGAAGTACAACGCCTTGCTCGGCGCGGGGCTGGCGCTGCGCGAGCTGGGCCGATTGGACGAGGCCGGCGCCGCATTCAAACGCGTGCGGGATTCCACGGCGCCGCTGACAGTGACGGCCCGTGCGCGTTACGAGATGGCCCGGGTTCTGATCCGACAAGGTCGGTTCGAGGGCGCCCGAGCCTGGTTGGCGAAGCTGGCCGCGATTCCGGAGCGTCGATTAACCGGCGAAGATTCCGGCGCCGCGTTTTATGTTCGGCTCGCGCCGTTGATCGCCGCATACAGCTTCATGCGCCAGGCCGATGCCGCCGACGGCCCCGCCCGGAAGGACGCCCGCGAGTCCGCATTGCGGGCGTTCGGTTCGATTGCGGACCGCGGATCGTATTGGTCGGACATCGTCGCAATCTACCTCGACGCGATGGCCGGCGGTCGCCGGGACCTCGCCGACCGCAATGCTGCGGAGCTGCGATTCGAAGCCAGGCGGGCCATGGACGGCAAGCGGTATGGCGAGGCGATCCGCGTGCTGCGGGCTCTGCTCGATCAGGAAGGCGAGGGCTCGATCGAATCGCGAGACGAAGCCCGGTTCAATTTGGCGGTTTGCTTTTTTCAATCCGGCGACGTCCGCCTGGCCGCGTTGGCATTTTTGTCCGAAGCCCATTCCACGACGTCGCCGCAGGCCCGGCAGGCGGCGGAGTATGCATTTCGGTGCTGGCGCCGTCTCGCGGCGGAATCGAAGGGCGTGGACGACTCCCGCCGGCTCAGCGAGGCCGCCGCCGTTCTCGCGGAGCGGTTTGCCGACCATCCCTTGGCGTCCGAAGCGGTGTGGTTGGCGGCCGTGGCCCTCGAAAATGCAGGGGACTATGAAGCGGCGAAATCCGCGTATGACAGCGTGCCGACTGCGTCGGCCGGCTATTGGTCGGCACGACGAAACGGGATCCGATGCCTGAATCGTTTCAACAGTGCGGCGGCGGAGTCCGCCGCGGGCGATTCGCCGGATGCATTGCGCGCGCAGGCGGGGGCCTGGGGGAGACTTGCGACGGACCTGGAAGCCGCCGGTGATGCGGCGTTGCCGAAAGAGATGGACCGCCAAACGTGGATTGACGACGCCCGGCTGAATGCCGCCGCGTTGTTGGCGTCGCCCGTCGTGGGTGATTTCAAACAGAGCCTGAAAGTCCTGGAGTCTCTACCGGATTCCGCGGGTGTGCTTTCGCTGCGCATACGGTGCTATCGCCATAGCGGCGATTTGAAACGCGCCAACGCCGTGCTTGGCGATTTCCTGGAGAAAGCGCCGGGCTCGGAAGCGGGCGGCGTCTTGATGGATCTAGCGTCGGCCATGGAGGATGAAGTCGAAAGGCTGCGTTCCAGGGGCTTGCGCAGCGAAGCCGAGAACATGGCGGTCGAAATGGTGGAACTCATGCGGCGACTGCTTGACTGGGTGGCGTCGCAGCCCGATCGCCGGCGACATGCCCAGGTTGCGAAGTTCGGACTTGCCAAGGCCCTGGTCGCCGCCGGTCGAGACGACGAGGCGGTGGAGTTGTTGGATAGGCTCCTGCAGGAAGCGCCCCGCAATGGCAACTACCTGCACTTGGCCGCAAGACTCCATGAAAGGCTGTCCGCCGGGACGTCATCCGAATCAACGGCGTCGTCCGCCGACCGCGCGGAATCGTTGTGGGCCCGGTTGCTTTCCGATGCCAAGCTGCGCGACGCTTGGCCGGACGTCTATTGGGAGGCCCGATTCCGTTGGCTCAGTCACCAGTTGCGCCGCAAGCGGGCCGCCGAAGTAGTGCGCGGAATCGAGTCCGAGCGGGCGTGGTTCCCT
>JAPULF010000106.1 GCA_027295245.1 Planctomycetota bacterium | reverse complement strand
GGCGCTCGGCCCGTGGCTGGAGCAGGTGCGCGAAGTCTTTCGCGAGACGGCACAGTCGATGTCGGTTTCGCTTTCAGATGTGCCGGATCCGTACGAGCTTCAATCTCGGGCCGCCGATCTGATTGCGGAACTGAGCATAGTCGGCGAGGCCGAGAATCAGGCGATGCTGGCCCAGAATCGAGTGCTGGAACAAAAGGCCACCACTGACACACTGACCGGGCTCAACAACCGCGCTGCCTTCGACGCGCGGCTTGAAAGCGAAATCGAGCGTTTGCGGCGGTACGGACGACCGTTCGCGCTGCTGATGCTCGACGTCGACCACTTCAAACGATTCAACGACACTTACGGGCACCTCGTCGGAGACGACGTTCTGAAGCTGGTGGCGAGAGCGTGCTCGGACATCGTCCGAACGGCCGACTTCGCGGCTCGGTACGGCGGAGAGGAATTCGCGGTTATCGCGCCCGAGATCGATTCAAAACAGGCCGCGCTGTTCGCCGAACGCCTCCGCGCGGCCATCGAAGGCCGCACCTACGATTACAACGGTCAGAGCCTGAATGTGACGGTGAGCATCGGGGTTGCGGCAGTCAGCTCGGAGTGTCAGACGTTCGAGTCGAAACCCATCATACACGTCGCCGACGCCGCGCTTTATCAGGCCAAGAAATCAGGTCGAAACCGGTGTTGCTGTGCCGCCCTCACGAAGCGCACGTCCCCCGACGCCGTCCAGCCCGTTTGAGTCCGGATTGTCACACGGTCCGATTGAGCCGGTTCCCGGCCGCGGCCGGTTCATTGTGGACGCGAAAAGGGCGCTAACCGATAAAGCAATGCCATGGAAACCGATACGACAGGTGCATCGGTCCGTCAGTTTGTGCGCCATGAAACCAGCAGGGCGGCGAGGATAGAGGTACATGCGGAGCATGCGCAGCAGTTCCGCCTGAATTACTCCGGCGCCGATCTCGATATCGCGGTTGTCGATATCAGCAAGGGTGGAATGGGACTCAAGTGTGGTTTCTTCATACCGAAGAACATGCGGCTGTCGGTGCATTTGGATGTTCGAGGCGACACGGGGAACGGCTCGAGTCGGACACTGAAGATACGTGTCATTGCCCGTCGCTGCACGATGGTCGACCACAAACCAAACTATCTCGTGGGTTTGCAGTACCAGGATCCGACCGGGCAGGACGAACGGGATTTGATACGTCTGGTCAAGGCGGATGACGAGGCCGAAGGATCGCGGCAGGGCGGAGAATCGAGTGGCGATTGAAACCTGTGATGAACTAAGGGATCAGTTGCTTGCGAATCGCATCCTCTCTCCCGCTGACGTCGAGAGCGCCGAGGCGGAGGCTCAGAGCGAGTCCGGGGATATTGCGGGCATCCTGGTTCGAAAGCGGTTACTCACCGAGGTGCAGGTCAACGCCCTCCGGGCGCTGCGATGCGGCGTGCCGTTTTGCAACCTTCCCGATTACCTGCCCAACCTGAGGAATGCCGAACTGCTTCCGGAAGAGTTGGTGCGCCGGCACGTCATGTTTCCGCTCTTCAATCTCGACGGCGTTATCACGCTCGTCATCGAGGATCCCAATGACCTTACCGCGATTGACCAAGTCAGGCGGTTGACCCGACAGGACGTGGATGTCTGCATCGGAAACCGAGGCGACATCCGGGGGCTCATCGAGCGGGCCTATGGGGCCAGCAAATACCTGGAGTTGTCGGCGGCCCAGTCTCTGCTGGACACCCCGGACACCGATCTGAACGACGAGGCACAGCCCGTCATTCGGCTCGTCGATGACCTGATCAACGAGGCGGTGCGACAGAACGCGTCCGACATACACATTGAGCCAGGCGAGCACGACCTGCGTGTGCGTGTCCGCGTGGACGGCGTATTGCGCGAGGTGACGTCGCCGCCGCTCGGGCTGCACCGGGCGATCGTCTCTCGAATCAAGGTCGTGTCGAGGCTCGACATATCGCAGACCCGAAGCCCGCAGGACGGTGCATTTCAACATCGCACCGAAGATGCGGATGCCGTGATTCGCGTTTCGGTCTTGCCCTCGGTCTTCGGGGAAGCGGTGGTGCTCCGAATTCTGCGCAACGAGTCGGAATCCATCTCGCTTCTGGACCTCGGAATGAACCAGACCATGTTGGATCGGTTTGAGGCGATCCTCTCATCGGCCCACGGCATGGTGCTGGTGTCGGGGCCGACCGGATCCGGCAAATCGACCACGCTTTACGCGGCCATGAAATCCATCGCCTCTCCCAAGACGAACATCATCGCGATCGAGGATCCGGTCGAATACCGCACCAGCCTGATTCGGCAGGTGCAAGTTAACAACGAGGCCAACCTCACGTTCGCAACCGGGCTACGGTCCGTTTTGCGCCAGGACCCCGACGTCATCATGGTAGGCGAGATTCGCGATGTCGAGACGGCCCAGATCTCGGTGCAGGCCGCGCTGACCGGTCACTTGGTATTGAGCACGGTCCACACCAATGACGCCGTGAGCGCCGTTGCGCGGCTGCGCGACATCGGCGTCGCGCCGTTTCTCATCTCGACCTCGCTGCTGGCGGTGCTGGCCCAGCGACTGTGTCGCAGGATCTGCTCGGAGTGTTCCGAACCGGATTCGCCACCGCCGCAGGTGTACCGCGC
>JAPULF010000105.1 GCA_027295245.1 Planctomycetota bacterium | reverse complement strand
GCCATGTTGCCGAGTTTGGTGGGGGCGTCCAGTCGCGAGGCCAGTTGCTTGTCATAAAGGGTGAATTTTCGGCAGAGCAGATAGGCGACGATGCACACCAGCATGGAGGGCACGAGCAAGTTGTAGTTTCCGGTCATCTCGCTGACCATGATGATCGTGGAGACGGGCGTGTTGGCCGCCCCGGCAAAGAACCCGGCCATGCCGACCAGGGCGAAGGCCCCCGGGCTGATGTCGAGTCCGGGAAAGAAACGGGCGCATAGCAGGCCGGTCGCCCCGCCCAGGGCTCCGCCGATGGTGACGGACGGGCCGAAAACGCCGCCGCTTCCGCCACTTCCGATGGAAAAGGAGGTCGTGGCAATCTTGGCGAGGGCGATGCCGCCAAGGACCATTGCGGCAACGATGGTGGCGTCGGTCCCTGCCGGAAGGAGCTTCGCCAACTCGATCGCTGAGGGAAGTTGATCGATCTTGTCGGCGAAGCACAACTGAACCACGCCGTAGCCGCTGCCGAGGGCCTCGGGAATGAAGAAGCCGATGATGCCGACCGCCAATCCGCCGATTGCGGGCTTCACGTGGTTGGGCAGCTTGATGCGTTCGAACATCAACTTGCGCGTGCAGTAGAAGGCCCGGACGAACAGCATGGCGCCCAGGGCGGAAACCACCGCGAGAATGAAGTAGGGGAGCAGCAAGGTAACCTGGTTGAACTCGTAGGGCGGCGTTTGGAACAGAGAGTGAAAACCAAAGATAGCACCGAAGACGCTGTAAGCCACGATGGAGGACATGAAGGCCGGGACCAGCACCTCGTGCTCGAAATCCAGTTCGCGGTACATGACCTCGGCGGCGAACAGAGCTCCTGCCAAGGGGGCGTGAAAGATAGCGCCGATCCCGGCCGCCATCCCGGCGGCCATCAGCACACGGCGTTCAGTCGGCGAGAGCTTCAACCATCGCCCGAGCATGGATCCGAACCCGGCGCCTATCTGGGCGATGGGGCCCTCGCGCCCGCCGGACCCGCCGGAGCCAATGGTGATCGCCGAGGCAATCGCCTTGATCAGGGGCACCCGCTTCCTCACGGCCCCATCCTTGAAGTGGTAGGCTTCGATGGCGTGATCGGTTCCGTGGCCTTCGGCCTCGGGCGCCAGGCTGAACACCAGCAGTCCGCTGATGAGGCCGCCCACGGCTGGAACGATCAACAACACCCAGCGGAGAATGCCCGGGCTCTTTGTGATCGAGCCGACGTTCTCAAAGAGACGTTCCTCATTGCCGGGCATTTGCGGACGGTAGTTGGCCAGGTACTCCAGAAAGAACGACCGGCCGCACTCGAGCATCGCGTAGAAGGCGGCGGCGCCCAGACCGGCGGCCAGACCGACGAACAGGCACAGAATCAACAACCGGCCAAGTGACTTGAGTTCGGCGCTGGGGGCAAGAGAAATCATCGACCCCGTACTCTAACTCGTGGCTGGGAGATGCGACAGGGATCGGCATGGAGGCTGGAGGGAAGCGTTGCGGGGGCTCGGTTCGTCCTCCGTCTATCGCCGGAAGGACGTGTTCGCGAAGCGGGCGCACAATCGGCCGCAGCCGGGTTTCCTTGTGGCGTTCTGTGGATTGGATGGTGCTTCTAGGGTCTTCGCCGCAGCAGGCCGACCGCCGCGATTCCCAAGAGGGCCAGCGTGCCCGGCTCGGGAATGACGTCGATCTGCACCGATGTCAAAAGCGTGGCAAACGGCACGTTTTGCGTGGTGGTGTCACCGGGAAACGCGAAATGGTCCATCGGCACGCCCAGCCTCACCAAATCGTCTTGCGTCTCTTCGATCGCAATGTCGGGGTCGTATGATTGACTGGTCCCGAACTGCACCGGAAAGGCGCTGAAAGCCAGAGGCGACAAGAGGGCGGTGATGACCCAGCTCGAATCCGATTCGCCCAGGCCGGGATTCGAGTCGCTGACGCCGGGGATGCTGATCGGGAAGGTGTAGTCCACCCAGCCGGTGTATACGCCGCCGGGAAGATTATCAAAGTCGAGGCCGGCCGCGAACTCAAAGCAGTTCTCGCGCGGTCCGAGGTCCGGATCGACGTCAATGCCGCCCTCTGTTGAACAGGCGGCCATACTGAATATGGAGTTCGACCCACCCTGACTGGGAGGGAAATTGCGGGTTACCGGGTCGAACCCGACCGTCAATTCCGGACCGATCGTTACATTCGGCTTAAAGTCCGCGGTTCCGGGGCCCTGCTGTTTGTCGAATTCGACGAGCTGCCATGCGACGTCAAAGAAATCATCAACATCGTCCCCGTTGATGAATCCATCGAGGGTCCGATCACCGAGATTGACCACCCGGAACTTGCCGTGGACGATTCCGGTCAGTCGACCGTCGGAAGGGAGAACCTCGGGCGGCCACGGTCCGGCGGATGTGCCTTGCTTAACGACACTGATTTTGTCGGCGGTCGGGTTACCGATGATGCCACCGTTCAACTCACCGATATCGACCTTTCGCCCGTCAGCGAGGTCAAAGCGGTCAAGGTATCCGTCATCAATGAAAGGAACGACGCCGGCCGTAGCCGTTGTGCCCAAGACCAACGCGATCACCGCGAATGCGACGCCCAACCCAAGAAACGATTTGCCGATCATACTTCCTTAACCTCCGCGCCTTCCCGGTACCCCGTCGGGATAGGGATTTCCACCGCTCCACTACAACCCTAATCTTAACAAAATGGGGTGGGACATTGCAATACTTTATGGGGTGGACATTGCAATTCTTAGGGTTGGGGCCGCATTACCTGTGGATGAGAATTGGTGTGAATTCTGCGGATGCTAGCATTCAAGGTTCCATCCCTAAAGGGATTACGAGCGCTGGTCGTTGCGGTCTCGGACAATCATCCCCCCAAATGCGGCGGAGACCTTGTGGTAGTATCACAGTTCAGATGGATTATTCGGGTTTCGGAGCACGAGGACGATGCCATGCGACGAGAAATCGTGGTGATAGTTTGCGCGGCGGCGGGATGCGCCCACACGGCCCGCGTCGATGAATCGAAAGTGGTCGATCTGACGTACGCATTTGACGATCAAACGGTCTATTGGCCTACGGCAAATCGGTTCGATTTGACGCCCGTGGCCCGCGGCCGGACCGAGGCGGGCTACTGGTATGCCTCAAACGACTTTTGCGCGTCGGAGCACGGCGGGACTCACCTTGACGCCCCGATTCATTTCGCGGAGGGCGGGCAATCGACGGCCGACGTTCCGCTGCACCGCCTGATGGGCCCGGCCGCGGTCGTCGACATTCGGGAACAGTGTTCGGCGAACCCGAACTATCTGTTAACGCCGGCCGACATCCTGGCCCACGAAGACCGACACGGCCGTTTGGAACCAGGGACCATTGTCTTGATTCATACCGGGTACGGACAATACTATCCCGACGCCGATCGCTACCTGGGAAGCAGCGAACGCGGAACCGCCGAGCACCTGAGCTTCCCGGGCATCGGCGAGTCGGCGGCGCGGCTCCTGGTGGAACGACGGGTCGATCTCGTGGGGCTGGACACCGCCAGCCTGGATCACGGTCCGTCCAAGGACTTCATCGCCCACCGGGTGCTCAGCAAAGCGAATATTCCCGGCGTCGAAAATGTCGCCCATCTGGCGAGACTGCCGGCGCGAGGGGCCACGGTGATCGCGCTTCCGATGAAGATCAAAGGCGGAACCGGCGCCCCGTGCCGGGTGATTGCCATCTTGCCCTGAAAGCGTGTTTGGAAATCCCTTTGCGAGCCGTCCCCATCACGATCGGGACCACCCGGTTCCGACTCCGCTTCTCAAACATCCTCTGGAGCTCATCGTCGAGCGATTGACGGTCTGGCCTTCTGAAGACAACGGGGTCGATTTGCCGCGCCTCCGGGCTACGCCGTCGCGCGAACCGGTCGGGTGGAACCGGCGTC
>JAPULF010000104.1 GCA_027295245.1 Planctomycetota bacterium | reverse complement strand
CCTGTTTGGCCTCGTAAACGGTCGCCATGCCGCCGCGGCCGATCTGCTGCGCGATCGCATAGTCGCCGATGCGATCCGGGACCTCCAGGACGTGCGCGTGTTCGTCGATGAGGCCGGCGAGGAGTCCACAGACGGCGGAGTCGTCGCCGTTGCCATCGGAAAGCAAACGGTCGAACTCGCGAGACGATCCTTGCCAAAAGGAATGAAGGGCATGTTCGACACGGTCTGGAAGATCGAACGAAGGGTCGTCGTTAGGGTTTGCGTGCACGATTCGAATACACCTTGCTGGACCCGGTGATATTCCGCCGCAGCGTCTTCACCGCCCGAACGAGCAGCATCGACGCGGCGGGCCTTGTCATTTCCATACGCTCGGAGATCTCGTTCACCGGCAACTGATCGAAAAAGGCAAACGTGATTATTTCGCGATAGTTCCGCTTGAGTCGCCCGAGTTCGGAGACGACCTGTCGAATTGCGTCCGCCCGCACCGCCAGGCTCCGCGGCGATATCGTACTGGCCGGCAGGATTTCTCGGAGCGGGCCGAAGGCGGAACCGTCCGGGAGAGACCCGTCGTGCGAATCAAGGGAGCGCGGTTTTGAGTTGTTGTTCTGCCGGAGGAAATCCGCGACCTTCCGCCCCACAACCACCGAGGCGAACGATTTCAAGGTGGTGACGCGGGCGTCACGCAATTGGGTCAGGCCCTCTGAAAGCGCGATGAGCGATTGTTGGGCGAGGTCCTCGACCGCGTGGAATTGAGCCGGTGTTGGCGAAAGCCGAATGGTGATCATCGCGCGCACCTGCGACGCGAGGGCTTCCAGGACCTTGTCGCGCTCAGAAGCAACGCCCTGGACTGCCGCGCGCACCGTTTCGTCGTTAATGGACTCGGCTCCGTACATCGGTTGCTATACCTGTCTATACTACCCGATGTTCGAAGATTCGTCGCGAAATTCCGTTTCCGGTCCCGGGCTTGCCGGGGAGATACTCAACCTGAATCCTTAGTCGTGTCCCGGGAGGCCGCGCAACGAAGAATCTTGAATTTTGTCGCAAATGCCCGACACGAACTTGGACGAAGCAACAGAATGCACGGGCTTGACGGGTCGTCATTCATGGACAAATGGCCCCGACAGACGCGTTTTTGGGGTAGATGAGGGTCCGCCCGGAGAAAAGCCACACCGGGCCCGGCATCGCAATGCCCCGTGTGGCGGCCAAGCCGGCTCGCAGCCCTCGGGTCTGAGCCGACGCCGTTCAAAGGCGCGATTTAGCCGACTTCGACCACGCTGTTCAGTTCGCCGTAGGGGTTGGTTTCGACGTTTCCGTTGGCGGGGTCGTTTCGCCACGTGCCGTCGATGACGTAGCGATAACGGTAGCGTCCGGGTGACAGCGGCAGGATGACCTGATAGATGCCGTCTCGCAACGGGGACATCGGGGTCTGTTCGGGCCGCCAAGCGTTGAAGTCGCCGGCCAGCCGAACCGAGTGGGCCCCGCGGGCCTCGATCAAGAACTCGACGCCGCCTTTTACGAGATGGGCTCCGTAGATCGCGGCGATCTTCCGAGCGGTCTCTTCGGGCGTGGATGCGGAGACGGTCTCGGGCCGTTTCTCCGGCGGCGTCAGGCGGTCGTTGCCCAGTAGTGTCTTGGACGTTGCGAGCAGTTTGTTGGCGTTGTCCGCGAGGGCGTCGGCCTGTTCCAGCAGACCCGCCGGAACGAGAGGCTTGCTGTCCATCGTCGAGATGATTTCGCGGGCGAATCGAACAAAGTCGCGACATCCCATGCTGGCGGGATCGTACTCCGTGATGGGCTGGCCCAGGCTCGTGCTCTCCTTGAGCTTGGTGTTGAAGTTGATAAAGCTCGAGAACATTGCGTCGCCGTGTCGCTTTCGTAGCTCCGCGAGTATCTCGCGACCCAGCTTGGTGCGAACGTCGTACAGGTTGGCCAGGATTCGCAACGTGATCGTCCGGCCGGCGCCCGCCCGCAGGTCGCGGATGGCGTCGAGTTGCTTCGAAAGGCCCTGCAACGAAAAGTACCCGGTGTCGACCGGCACCACGACATCGGTCGCGGCGTTAAGCGCGCTCTCGGTGAGGAAGCCGACCGTCGGGGGCGTATCGATAACGATGAAGTCGTATTTTTCTCGGATCGGTTCGATGGCTCGATCCAGATAGTGTTGCCGCCCTTCGACACCTGCCAGGCGCTGTTCGAGTTTGGATAGGTCGAGCCGAGATGGAATCAGGTCGAAGTTGCTGGAAATCTGCCACGTAACGCGGGCAAGGTCGCCCTTTTTGCCTTCATGGGTTGCAAGGAGAACGTCGGCGATGCTGTGTTCGATCTGTTCCTCGGGAACGGCGAGCCCGAGGGCGCAATGGCCCTGCGGATCCAGGTCGATCACAAGGACGCGCAATCCGTCCCTTGCCAGACAAGCGGCGAGGTTGATGATCACGGTGGTCTTGCCACAACCACCTTTTTGATTTGCAACGGCGACTATCCGCATCGGATATTTTTCCTCGGTAAAATATTATGACAAATGATGTTATGATCCATAGGCGCACATAGTTGTGTGTCCAAGCGTCCGAGAATATACGGCTACTCGATAATTCGGCTTGTGAATGCGTAGGGCTTGAAGAAGATATCGGGCCAATCGTTTATTACAGTACTGCCATGCACGGCTTCGGTGGGAGCGAGATCGAATATGCTCGCGTTTTTGCGTTTAACATAATGTCCATAAGGATATTGCGGCTGAGGATCAACGCCGGCGACACACCGGATATCAGGCTCAACAATCGCTTGATCCGGTCGCACGCGAACGCTAGGATCGCCCTGCCCGCCGATCTCAGACAGGAACCCCCATGTGGCAACAACTCTGTGACTTGATCGAAGCCGCACACGGCCGGCATGTGCTTGTCGTGGGGGACTTTATGATCGATCGCTATCTCTACGGCGACGCCGAGCGGATCAGTCCGGAGGCCCCGGTCCCGGTCATACGGGTCGTTCGGCGGGAGGCGACCGTGGGAGGGGCGGGTTCGGTAGCGGCTGACATCGCGGCGTTGGGGTGCGTGCCCCATTGCGTAGGAATCGTCGGCCGGGATGCCAACTCCGAATTGATGGATGACCTGCTGAACCGCGTCGGCGCCGACCCCTCCGGGCTTGTTCGGGTCGATGGCCGTCCGACCACCGAGAAGACACGGCTGGTGGGGCTTGCCCAACACCGTCACCGTCAGCAGTTGATTCGGGTGGATGACGAGATTACGGACCCGGTCGACGCGGCGACAACCGGCGAATTGCAAGATCGAATCGCGGCCCTCGTGGGGTCGTGTGCCGCGATCTGCATCGAAGACTATTGCAAGGGTGTGGTATCGTCGTCGCTGATGGGGTCGATCATCGAGGCGGGCAAGGTCCGCGGCATTCCCGTCTTGGTCGACCCCGCGCCGATCGATAACTACGACCTGTATGCCGGGGCCACCATTGTCACACCCAATCGAACCGAGACGGAACGACTCATCGGCCGCCGCCTGATGGATATCGACGCGGTTCGAGAATCCGCCGGGCGAATTCGAGAAGCCTGCGGATCGGAGTGCGTCTGCGTAACCCTGGACGCCCACGGGGCGGCCTTGATATCGGCGGACGGCGGGTTCGAGCACATTCCGACAAAGCCGCGCGACGTTTACGACGTAACCGGCGCCGGCGACGCGGTGCTCGCGGCGATCGCGGTGGCGACCGCCGCAGGCGCCTCGATGCGCCAAGCGGTCACGCTTGCGAATGTTGTCGGCGGATTGGAGGTAGAGAAGTTCGGCTGCGTGCCGGTGACCCGCGACGAAATCATCGGCGAGCTTCTGACGGAACATCACAAGGAGCTGGGCAAGATACGCGCGGTGGGTGATTTGCTGCCCGAACTGGACCGGCGCAAGGCTCGCGGAGAGACGGTGGCCTTTACGAACGGGTGTTTTGATTTGCTGCACGTAGGCCACGTGCGGAGTTTTGCGTTTTGCAAGCAGCACGCGGACATCGTCGTCGTGGGATTGAACTCGGATGCCTCCGTTCGCCGTCAGGACAAGGCGGAAGATCGGCCGATCGTATCGCAGGATGCCCGCGCGGAGGTCTTGGCCTCGCTGGCCGACATCGACTATGTTGTCTTGTTTGACGAGGACACGCCGCAGGCGTTGATCGAGTCCGTTCGCCCTGAAGTGTTGGTGAAGGGCGAGGACTATGCCGGCAAGTTCATCGCCGGCGAGGCCTTCGTGAAGGCAAATGGCGGCAAGGTCGTGTTGTTTCCGGTGGTGGCGGGACAGAGCACGACGGGGTTGATCGATCGGATTCGACGGCCGGTCGACGCGTAGTCGGCCGTCGGGCGTTTGTCTGAACCGCGGCGGCTGCAACGATGAATCGATTGTCTTCACTGTCTATTTTCTTCCCGTGCTATAACGAAGCCCAGAACGTCGAGCGGGTGACGCGCGCGGCGCTCGAGGCCGCCCCGCAATTCGCCGATTCATTTGAAATCATTATCGTGAACGACGGCAGCCGAGACCGCACGGGCCAGATCGCCGACCAACTAGCCGCGGAAATCCCCGAGGTGCGGGCGGTGCATAACCGGCCCAACCGAGGCTACGGCGGCGCGGTCGCCCGGGGGCTCACCGAAGCCCGCATGGAGTGGATCTTCTTCACCGACGGGGACGGGCAGTTCGACATTGGCGAGGTGCCGAAGCTGATCGAATTGCTCGATCGGGGAGACTTCGCGGTAGGCTACCGCATGAAGCGGGCGGACTCGTTCTTGCGCGTGTTGAACGCCCGGGCATGGGGCGTTCTCGTGCGGGCCGTCTTCGGGCTCACGGTGCGCGATATCGACTGCGCGTTCAAGCTCTTGCCCAAGTCGCTGATCGACGGAATCGAACTGCAAAGCGAGGGCGCCCTCATCAGCACCGAGCTGCTCGCCAAGGCGGCACGGCAAGGCCTGCGGATCGTGGAGACGGGCGTCAATCACTATCCGCGCAAGGCCGGACGGCAAACGGGGGCAAACCCGGCCGTGATCCTGAAGGCGTTTTACGAGTTGTTCAAGTTGCGGCGGCAGATTCGGGATGGACGACAATCCAACTAGAGTCGAGTCGAAAAGTGAATCTCGCGATTGTTTTTTTGCATGAGGAATAAGCGCGCCGTCGAGTTCCGCAGGCCGTGGAACTTGCTGAGTGTTACGCGCACCCTTCGGGTCGCGGCCCGGACAAGAGCGCAGCGACCGATTTCCACCGGTTGAAGACTGGAGCCGCAACGGCTATCGAGTTTTCGGTTCGCCCGCACGGCGCGCCTGATTTTTGCATCTACATCCCGATGTCCACCGGGAATCGAGATGGCGCCCGTTCTTTTCTTGGATCAGGCGGTCAATAGGTCTTTTCAGGGAGGGCGTGGCGTAGGCGGAACAGTTCGTGCCCGGGGCCTAGTCGTTCCCTGCTCAGGA
>JAPULF010000103.1 GCA_027295245.1 Planctomycetota bacterium | reverse complement strand
AGGTCGTGGATGTGATGGCCGACCATCCACATGGGAACGATCATCATGGAGACGCCGATGATGACCAGGCAGACCCCCATCGTGGAAGGCAGTTGTGAAACCGTTGCCAACCGATTCGTCATTTCCCGGGCAATGGCGTCGGTCAAAGCCTCGCGGTCGGGATCGCGGATCGAGAGGTGGAGCGTGACGTTTCTCAGCAACGCGAAGTGCGAGACATGGATCGATACGGTTCCCGACTCACATAGCCAGGTATTCCCTTCCCAGCGGCCGCGCAGGCCGAGGGTGCGAAGGGTGTCCGAGACAAACCGTATGCAGCGTGATTCGGACACGTTGTAGATGACAAATCCGGCGGCGGCGGAAGGCAGCATCCAAAGGAATACGGCCAGCGCCAAGCAGGCTCCGACGATCAGTGGCCACCACGTGCCGTAGCCGGCCAACGATGGAACGGGCCACATCAGTACGGGAATGAGAACGCTGGTGAGGATGATGAAATCAGATCGGCTGGTGATCAAATAGGGTCGGGCGTGGCTGTTGACGAGGCCGAGCACGAGAAAATACAGGGCCACCGGGGCCACGTTGGCCACCAGCATCAGGACATCGACGACTTCAAAATGTCCGGTGAGGAACATAACTCAGCCGCGGCCGGGCCTGCCGCTATTCGAGAGAGTCTGGTGCGGGGCGATCCACGTGCTCGCCGACTTCCGCCACTCTCCGGTACCCGAGGTATTTTACTACTTCCAGCACCTCAGTCCAACTCGGAAATGGCCTTTTGTTCGCTCTTTTATATTCATCCATAGCCATGACGAACTCGAATTGCTCGTCGGTCAGTTCACCTTCTTCGGCCGATCTGCGGGCGTCCGCTCGACGCCGACCCGGCCCGCGCCGCCGCTCCAATCCGCTGCGCCTGTCGATCTTGGACTGCGATCGAGGCTCGGGTGGGGCCCGGCGGTCTTCGGTTGCGGGTGCATCCGTCTCGGTCTGCTTCCGTGCGGTCATGCGGGTGTCCTCGTGACGCGGTAGGTTCTACGGCGACCCAAAGACTCATTCTTCGTCGTCATCGATGAATTCGGCGTCTTCATCGTCGCCGTCGTCAAGGTCGTCATCGTCGTCATCGTCGTCATCGTCCGGATCGACGTCGGTCAGGTCTTCTACGTCCTCCTCATCGTCATCCTGCACCCGCATCGCCAGGAGTTCCGCTGCATCGTCCAGGCAGTCTGCCGGTACCAGGACGGGAACGCCGGTATCTCGGACGTTCCCGCCGTCGAATCTCACTCTTGCGGCAATTCCGTGGTCCTCGAGAAGTGTGCGGCATTGGGCCGCCTCGTCGGAAGACTTGGCGAACATCACCTCCACAAACTCGGCCTCAGCAGTCCGTTGGACTGTGTTTCCACCGGACTCAGCGCCTTGGTCGCCCATTGGGATCGACTCCTTGCAACTACCGTCGGCTCGTGTCGCTCACTGAACTCGTGATGCAGGGTGTTGTCCGATTCCAACAATCCTGCGCTCGGAAGACTTTACGAAGCAGCCGAGGACCACATTGCGAGCGAGATCCGAGGCGGACGCCGCCTCCCGACAATCTCACCGAACCGTAGGTCAAGCGAAGAACATTCTGGTATTTCGATGAAACCGATGTCAAGCGCCAAGAGATCGATTTGATAGAAATGTCCGGCGGCCAACCGGTCCCGAGCCCCCATGGGCTCGGGACCGGTTGGTCATTTTGGTCATTCTCGGTCCGACTATTTGTCGGGAAGCACGTAGAAGGGCTCGGATTCGGCTCGTTCGGCCTCATGAAAGAAGAATACGCCGCCACTTCGGCCACCGGATCCTACCGTGTAAACCGCCTCGAGTGCGCCGTCGATTCGCTTCTTTATGTCGAAAAAGTGGGCTTTTGTGGCCCCATCCAACTCGATGGATGACTGGGCCCGTCCGATTTTCGAGGAAATATTCTGAACGGCGAGCCTGGCCAAGGCGTTGGCGTCGGCCGGAACCGTTCGCCCGGGCTCGGCCAGGACCATGTTCAGGAGCAACTTCAGGTGGCTTCGTTGAAGGTTGCGGCGGAAGCTGGTCACGAAGGGCTTGCGCTCGGTCCCCCGGCGATCGTCTTCATACAATTCCGACCAGATCTCCTTCTCCAGCGAATCGATGTGTTCGGCAAGGCTGTATACGTCCTGGTTTTCGCCGAACTTGACCTGGTTGTCGTGGATTCGGCCGATGGTGAACGGATTCAAGAGCGAAAACAGGCAACGGAACTGCGCGGACGCGACGAGGTCGTGGATGTTGACTTCCTGTCGCATGTCGAATTCATCGGAGTCCCAGTGCCAGAACCGACCCGGGGCAAGGTGACTCAGAAGTGCCGGATCGATCTTGAAGGCGTCTTCGGCAAAGATGTACTTGCAAACGAACGCCACCGAATCGCGCTGCTTTTCGGCCTCGACCACCCGAATCGGGGGGCGGCCGTCCTGGTCACCCTTGTGGTCGCGCTGGAAATACTGGCCCCCTGGGAAACGCGCTACAAAAGCCGATACTCGGGCCCTTTCGCCGAAAATCCGGCGAAATGCCCGACGGAGCTTGTGGTAGGATTGTCCGTCTTTGACCGCCCAGTTCTGAATGTCCTTCAAGAGTGAGTCGGTCAATCGGATTTGCCGCTCGGCGTATTCCATGACATCACTGCCCATGTCGAATCGATTCGAAGTCGGGTCGGGCGAAATGAAGCTCATGGTGTCTTCGTCGGTGCTATAGGCCAGTCCTGCCTCGGCGACGCGGCTTGCGATCTTGCCCAGCATCTCCTTTTCGTCCTTGTAGGGCTTGCCGGCCGGGCGATAACCGTATTCGATGGCCCAGTAGTCGTACGGCCCGATCGATCGCGTGGTGAATGACCCCTGTTCCTCGCCCCGAACCGAGACAATGGCCGGGTTGTAGTCCATGACGGAGCCGACGTTGGCGTCGCCGGCGATCCGGTGGGCCTCGATTTCCTCCATGTTCAGCCATGTGCTGGCCTTGAAGTTGTGACGCAGGCCCAAGCAGTGACCAACTTCGTGCATCACGACCTCTTTGATGATCTGGCCGATGAATTCGTCGCTGCTTCGACCGAGTCCCTGGGCTTCCAGGGCATGGCGGGCGAAAGCAAGTTGATGTGTCATACCGGCGGCGCACTCGCACATCGGCCGGCCGGTCTTGTACAGATGACGCCTCAGGTTGCGGCGAAACTCGGCGTCGGGGTCGTTCTGCATTCGAATGTTGGGGAGCAGGTTTTGCCACGGCGTTCGGAAGGTCCACTCAGGATGGGCCGCGAAGAAGTCCGCCACGAGGGGGTTGTATGCCTCCCAGGATTCCTCTCCACCCGTCAGACGCCCGTAATCGGTCACATAGTGCCGAACCATCGCGTCGTCAAAGACGATGTCGGCATCAAAGATTTGGCCGGTCAGGGGGTGATCGCGAGACGGTCCCATGGCGAATCCACGGCCGGTCACGATCCATCGGAAAAAGTTATGCCGCACGTCTTCGGGATCCAGGTCCTTGGTGCGGGGGTCGTAGTCCTCCTGCTGCACGACTTCGATTGCGTCCAAGAAGCCGCACTTCTCGAAGGCCCGATTCCATTCGAGAATTCCCGCCTTGACCCAACGGCGAAACTTGAGGGGCACGGTTTTCTCGATGTACCAGATGATCGGGTTCTTGGGGGCGCTGAGTTCGGCCGACGGATCTCGCTTTTCGAGGCGCCAGCGATTGATATACCGGTTGAAGAGCGAATCAGCGTCGTAGTCCTTGCTCCAGTCTTTTCTGACGGTCAGGAAGTAACCGACGCGGTCGTCCGCAACTCGGGACTTGAACCCCTTGGTCGATTCGGGAATCTTCGACAGGCTGTAGTGAAACAAGG
>JAPULF010000102.1 GCA_027295245.1 Planctomycetota bacterium | reverse complement strand
GTCGGCGGAACGACCATCGCCGGGATGATCGTTCTGGTGGCCGCAACCGGCCCGGTGGGGGTCCTGACGTGGCCCCTGGCGACGGGTGTCCTGGCCAACGCGTTCGGCGCCCTGGCCACCAGCGCGGGCGTCGGCGCCCTTGCGGGACGCCCGTTGAATCGCCTGATGTCGGTGGTCCGCGAGAAACTGATCGGCAGCCTGGAATTCAACGCCGTGCAGACGGCGGCCGAGGCATTTCGCCAGGAGATTATCGCCTTTGGTCGCAACATCGCCGATTCGCGATTCGCGCGGGCGGAGTCGTTGGTCCTCGGCGAAAACGACGATCTCGTCCGGGCGCTGGTCGCCGTCGCCGAAGCGGGGGAGGATGCGTGATCAACTCCCCTTCCCAGAGGCCGCCCTCCGCGAGCGACGAGTTGAACGCCGTCAACGCCGGGCTTGCCGACCTGATGAACTGCGAACCCGCCGACCTCGTTGCCGGCGCCGAACGAAGTCTCGATGACCCGCTCGTGATCTGCGGAATCCTCGGCGGAAAGGATGTCGGAAAGTCTACGCTGATCAACGCACTCGCGTGTGTGCGCGTGTCGCCGGATGAAGACGAGGTTGGAACCGGCACCACGCGGCCGATGGCGTACGTTCACCGCGACGTCGTGTCGACCTACCGGCGACGATTCGCCGCGGCGAACGGCCTTGAAGGCAAGCTCGACGTGACCGAACACGATGCGGAGGCCGTCCGCAATGTCGTCCTGGTCGACATGCCCGACTTCGACAGTGAGTTCACGGATCACCTCGAGATCGTGTCAACAGTCGCGCCGCTGCTCGATCGGATTCTGTGGGTGGTCACGCCCCGCAAGATCGCGGATCGAAGTTGGGTCGAGATGTTCCCACGCGTCTTAAAGGACCGCCGAAACGTGTATTGTGTCTTGAACAAGACCGACGAAATCCTCGGCGACGAGGCCTATCGAAACGGCGCGGCCGAGGATTTCTGGCAAGGGCAGCACGATTGGGTCCGCGACCTGATCGCCCAGGCGGGCTGTCCTCAATCCGAGTCCCACCGCTTTCTGATGTGTGCGTTGACGCCCGAGCCGGAGATGTTCGTCCGGCACGTCGCGCATCGCTGGGACGACCCCGGTTGGTCGTCATTTCACGCCGATCGCCCGTTCGTCGAAGAAATCGGCAGAAGGCTGGCCGATGAATTGAAGCGATTGAGAGACGCCGTGCTCAGCCCGCTGACCGGGCCGGACTCTCTCATGCTGAAACGGGCCAATCGGCGCATCGAGATCGACGAGAACATCGCTGCCCTTCGCGAGCATTTCGCACTCGACGAGTGGCGGCGGTTGCTGGATCACGCCTGCGATCCCGAATACCACCAGGCAATCTTGAACGAAGCGTTCGGGCCCGACTACAGTGAAGTCGTCGGGCTGCGACTGCGCACCAGGCTCAGGCGAGATACGGACCTCGCCGACGACATCCTCTCCGAGCGCGTCGGCCATTGGCCGCTCCTGCGAAGCGTGTATTGGCCGTCGCGATGGCTGGTGCGACGCATCGGCGGTCGACTTGCCGGTGCCCGAGGGGCCGCGCATTCGGATCAGTCCGACCCGTTCGACGTCTCCGCGCAGACCCTCCCCGATCGTCTTGGCGTCTATGCAACACGTGTCAGCAGCGATCATCCGCGCGTGATACGTCGTTTCGGTTTGGCGAATCAATTCGCCGCGGCGGAGGCGATCGCCGATCGCATCACGGCGGGAGCGGCGACGCTTGTGGGAGACTTGGATCAGACCGTGGTCGATACGCTCCAGGGTACCTATCGTCGCCCGAGCGCGTGGCGGCGCGGATTGCTATGGCTGGTGCTCCTGTGGTTTCCGCTGTTGCAGCCCCTCACCCAGGGCTTCCTCGAGGTAGCCGGCGAATTCAATTTGATGAAGGGATCGCTTCAAGTCGTCCGGGCCCTCAGTGCAGCCCACCTGATGAGCGGACTCGCCGTCGTTCTGGCCGTGTACATCCTGATTCTGGCCGCCATGTACGCCCGCTGCGTGATCGTCGTGCGCCAAGCCCGGCATCCCGCGGACGAAACCGGCGCTGCCGACCGCCTGCTCATAGTCGAGCGTCTCGACGATCTTGTTGTCGCCGAATCCGTCGGTGCAATGTCGCGCCCCTTCACCGAACTCCGCGACAAACTCGAGCGATTGCGGCGACGCCTCGATCGCTTATCCTCGTCAACATGAGCCTGCCTTCTTTTCCCGATCAGCCCGCCGACCATGCAGCCCGCTCGGCATGGCTCGAACAAGTCGCGAGGCTCACACAGGCCGAGTTCCAGGAATCTCGCGCCCGCGGACTGGTGTGGTCGTGGACCCGGCTGCTCACGTTCGCGGCCATTTTCACCGGCGGCTATTACTACCTCGGCAAGGACGAAATCTGGGGCGCCGTCCTCGCCCCGGTCGCGCTCCTGCTGTTCGTTTGGGCCGTCCGTCGTCACGACGCCATTCGAGAACGAACGCTCACGCTCGACTTGACGAGAAAGGTAATCTCCGAGGCCGGCGAGCGCGTCAGCGGTAAACCCGTCATCGTCAGGTCCGGACACGAACCGAATGACCTGTCCTTCTGGGAAGAGTTCCTCCAAACGTACGATCAAGACGATTCGTCGCCGCGTCTGGCAACCCAGGAGATCGACGACCTCGATCTGTTCGGAGAGCCCCTGAGCGTCTTCGGCGTGCTGAATCGCACATCGAGCCCGGTCGGCGCAGCCCGACTCGCGAGTGCCCTCCGGCGACCCTTGAATACCGGAGACGCCGCCCAAGAACGGCAGACCGCGGTGCGGTGGTTCGCCGAGCACGGACCGGAGCGGCTGCACGTCATGGCCGCGGCGGCGGGCATGCGATCCGAGGCGTTAGCCTGCGCGAAGTTTGTCCGTGCGGTGCGCGATACCGAACCCCTGCCGCGGCGCATTCCGGCGCGTTTTCTTCGCATTTGGGCGCTGGCTGCACCGCTCACATTCGCACTCGGCGCCGCCGAGTCATTTGCATGGATCGTGACTGGTCTGGGCTGGCTGCCGCTGACCATTGTGATTTTGGTGAATCTGACTCTCAGTCAGCATTTCAATCGAGAGGTGCGCCCCCGACTCCGACCCTGGCTCGATCTCGACGGCGTCTTGGGTCGGCTGCACTTTTTCGCTCGAATCACGGTGCAGGCCCTGCCGTCGGACGGCCTTCTGGGCGAGCAAAGGCTGCGGCTGGTGAAATCGATGGGACCGGGCTGCCTGCCTTCACTCGAGCGCATCGTTCCGCTTCTCTACCTGGGGCTTTCCGGCCTGGTTCATACCATCATCGACGTGCTGGTGTTCTGGGATTTGCAGGTGCTTGCCCTGTTGGAGCGGAGCTACCTGGCCCACCGCGGGCCGCTGCTCGATGCCGTCGCCGCCCTCGCCGAGTGCGAAATGCTCACCTCGCTGGCATGCTTCGCGGAGGAGGAACCCGACGCCACCTGGCCCGAGTTCCTCTCGGACGGATGCCAACTCGATATCGAAAACGGCCGGCACCCGTTGATCCCCGCCTCGACCGCCGTAGCCAATTCGCTGACGCTCGATGGAAAGACCAGCACGTGGATCGTGACCGGCTCGAACATGTCCGGAAAGTCCACGTTTTTGAGAATGGCGGCGGTCAACGTCGTGTTGGCCGAAATCGGCTCGGCCGTGACCGCCCGACGGATGCGCCTGACGCCGCTTCGGATTCTGACCGACCTGCGCATCCGCGACGACCTCTCCCGGCAGGAGAGCTACTTCCTCGCCGAAGTGCGGCAGATTCGCCGAATGGTCGAACTGGCCGAGACCGGACACGCGGTGTTCGGTTTGATCGACGAACCGTTTCGCGGCACGAATTCCGAGGAACGGATCGCCGCGGCCGGGGCCGTAATCCTCTCCCTTATCCAAGGCAGCGGCGTCTTCCTGATAGCAACCCACGACGCGGCCCTGACCCAACTGGCCGATAACAAAAAGTCCGTCAACCGGCACTTTCGAGAGTCGTTCGATCACGCCGGACTCGTGTTCGACTATCGGCTGCAGTCGGGGCCCGCCGAGAGTCGCAACGCCCTCAAGGTCCTGGAGGCCGAAGGTTATCCCGAGAAGCTGACCCGCCGGGCCCGGCGCATTCTGTCCGGACTCGTGTCCACACCCATCTCGATCGATACCGCAATCCTCGACGACGAAGACCCAGACCCCGCTGCTTGACTCTCAAAACCGACTTTTGGGCTTCGGCAATTCGAATCGTACATTGAGATTGAGTGCTCCGCGACGGGGTCGGGGCGGTTCAGGGATGAAAGGAGTCGGACATGACAGAGACACGGTTATGAACGAAACGATAGAAACAACAGAAACTCACAGGCCGTCACCGGGGCCCGCGTGCGTTACGCCGGCGTCGCTGGCGGCCAAATCCTTGGTCTTCGACTCTTCCGTGGCTTACGACGTTCATGTCGTCTCCCGCTGAGTCGCAGCGCCGTTACCTTCGACCCTTCGATAGAAACACCGATAATCAAATCCAGGACTTGTTCCTGTCATTAGGCGCAGCGGTCATTCAGGCATGACGCGGTAATAGGTACTCGCTGTCTCCACACCCGTGGCCATGAGATTCGGAGGGTAGATTCGCCCGGGGGCGTCTGAAACCGGTGTCGCCGCGATCTTTTCGAAGACCCGCAATTCCCAACTCCGTCCGTCAATTCCGCCAAAAGTCTTGAGTTGTGCGTAGTATGCGTCGCCGGTCAACTCGTCCAGGGAAATACCGTGAAAATCATTGTCGCTGTAGGACGAATCCCACACGACAATCGTACCCGCCGGCATTGCAGACAGGAGTCGCGGTCCCTTGTGAACCGTGGGGTCTTCCGCAAAACCTAGAATGTACGAAAACCAGGGGTTCGTTGCGAATATCGGCCGGTTGATTACCCCTTCGTTCCGCAACCATGCCACCGCATTGAACACTTGGCGTTGATCTGGGCCGAGGCCCAACGGACGAGCGAACACGGCAATGGGCAACAAAACGGTCAATCCCAGGGCGCCGACAGCCAGTCCATGCGTTTTCGACGAGATGCGGCGTGCCGAAAGTGCGGCCATCGTGAGTGCCGCGGCG
>JAPULF010000101.1 GCA_027295245.1 Planctomycetota bacterium | reverse complement strand
GGCAACGCCGACCCTGCACGGCGATCGCCTCTATACACTCGGTGCCGCCGGTGATTTGCAATGCCTGTCGACGAAGTCAGGCGAACCGATCTGGGCTCGCAAAATCCTGACCGAGAACGGCGCCCGCAATCTTCAATGGGGACTCAGCGGTTCGCCGCTTGTCTCGGACGGGCGGGTGTACGTCACGGGTTCCGGTGACGGCGGCGCATCCATACTGGCATTCAACGCCGTCAACGGAGAGCCCGTCTGGAATTCGGATGCGGGTGTTCAATCGTATTCGTCGCTGATGCACGTCGTGCTCGCCGGCAGACCCCAACTTCTCAACTTCGCGGGCGAGGCCCTCAACGGAATCGATCCCGAATCCGGCGCGGTGCTCTGGAGCTTTCCATGGAAGACGGATTACGCGATCAATGTCGGACAGCCGATCCTGGCCGGCGACGATCGCGTCTTCATCGCCTCGGGCTACGGCCACGGCTGCGCCCTGCTCGCCATCGAACTCACCGACGGAGAACTTCAGGCCCATCAACTCTGGGCCAACACGAGAATGAAAAACAAGTTCACCTCTTCGGTGCTGCACGACGGCCACATCTACGGACTCGACGAGCGAATCCTGGCCTGCGTCAACCTCGAAACCGGCGAACGCAGATGGAAGGGCGGCCGCTACAGCTACGGCTCGGTCCTCTTGGTAGACGACCACCTCCTTGTCCTTGGCGAAGAAGGCGAACTCGCCCTCGTCCGCGCAACCCCCCAAGCCCACCGCGAAATCGGACGCATCCAGCTCTTCGACAATCGCACCTGGAACAACTTCGTCCTCGTGGGCGCCACCCTCCTTGCCCGAAACCACAAGGAAATGGTCTGTTTCGACATGAGCGGTCACTGACGTGCGACCGCGGATCAGATCGTGACCGCCTAGGCGAGTGCGGCCTCTATGTCTCGCATCGTAATCGTCCGCGCCTCGGGAACCGGTACAAGCATTCTCCGAAGCAACCCACGAAACGGTTCCTCGACCGCCTCGGCCAGGGCGTTCGGGTCCGTGTTTCGCAGTCGCTTGAGAAGCTCCGGCACCGGCAGACCCTCATACGGGCGGTGTCCGGTGAGCAACGCGAAGAGGATCATTCCGAACGAGAACACATCGCTCTTCTCCGTCCCCGGGCCGAAGTCCGCCTGCTCCGGTGACATATACGCCGGCGTGCCGGCAATCGCGCCCCTATTGCCCGACGGGGATAGCACCGTCGATTCGGTGCTGTCCGAAACACGCCGGCGGCCCGCCAGACCGAAATCCAGAATCTTCATCGTCCCCGCCTCGGTCACGAAGATATTCGCCGGCTTGAGGTCCCCGTGTACAACGCCGGCCGTATGCGCCGCGGCCATGCCTGAAGCGATCTGGCGCGCGAAATGCTGGGCCTGCGGTTGGGCGGTCGGACCCTCCGAGATAATCTCCGCCAGCGGACGGCCGACCAGATGCTCCATGACGATCATCGGAATGCCGTCTTCGTCATCGATGTTGTAGATCGTGCAGATGTTCGGATGGCTCAGCGCCGCCGCCGCTCGGGCCTCCTCCTTGATACCCGGCGAACCGTCATCCATGCGTCGCATCACCTTCAGCGCCACGTTGCGCTGCAGCGTACGGTCGTATGCCCGAAAAACCGTCGCAAAAGCCCCCGCGCCGATCTGTTCTTCGATGCGGTAATGCGAAATGACGCTACCCGGCGCGAGCGAACTTGCGGCATCGAGCACTTCACCACCCGGCGACCAGTCCGGGGCGCACAGCCCGCCGGTCTGCAGGGCCGACAAGATTCGAAGCACTTCTTCCGCCCGACGACCGACATTGAGGTTGTGAACCACCGAGTATTGAATGACCGAGTTCGGATCGATGATGAACAAGCCGCGAAGCGCCAGACGCTGCGACTCGACGTACACCGAATACGTCGTCGAGACGCTCCCGTCCGTGTCGCTCGCGAGCGGAAACGCAATCCGCCCCAGCCCGCCGGCCGTCGGTGGCAACGACAGCCATCGCTCGTGGGATTCGACCGAGTCCGTGCTGATCGCCAGAATGTCGGCCCGCTGCTCCGCGAATTCACCCGCACGCTCGCTCAGGGCCAACAGCTCGGTCGGGCAGATCAGCGAGAAATCTCGCGGATAGAACATCAGAATCAGCCACCGGTTCCGATAGTCGTCCAGACGCGCCACCGGCTCCGGATGATCCGGACCCGACGTGCAGGCCAATTCGAAGTCGGGCGCTCGTTGGCCGACGAGCGTGCTCGATAGAATCGTCACGGGGGGTCTCACAATTACGTTTCCGTCACTCGATGTTGCGACCGGACCCGAACCGGCTCGACCCGTCCAAGCCTACGCCCGGTTGCCGCCGCCTACAAACTGAAAAGTCCGGACCAAGACGAACAATGTTGCCGCGCAAACCAGGGTCGTATTGTAGCCCCGCGTCGCAACTCCGGCAGGGCGACGCGCATGTTTCGTTCCCGCCACCTTGGTGCTGGTATCGTTTCAGAAAGGGCGAAGCTGACAGGGGAGCATCGGCGTCCCGCCGGTGCGCAGCAGTGTCTTGCGCAGGCGGCAGGCCGAGAGTCCCAGTTGCGGAGGGATTCTCCCAGCTCGCGGAAACCAAACGCTACCAGTACCGCCGCCCTCAGGTATCTTGATCCAAAACCGCTACGATGGTACAGTGGCCAAGGGTCGGAAATCTGTCACATCAAGGAGCCAGACCGCCGAAAATGTCGGAATCGTCCAGGGAACACTACAAACGCTTCAGGGTTGGCGACGACGTTGCGCCCGTGTCCGGCGAGACACGTCCCGAAGAAACCGAAAAGGGCCGGGTCAAATCCGACTGGTCCCTCCGCAAGACTTACCTCAAGCGCTACTTCAGCTGGCTATGGCCCTATCGCGGCCGCATCGCCGCGGTCTTCGGACTGGCGGTCTTAGCCGCCATCCTCGGCCTCTTCCTGCCATACGCCACCAAGATCATCGTCGACGACTTGCTGCTCGCCGACGACATCGATCGCGCCGCCAAGCTCAGCCGACTCAATCGCGTCGGCGGACTGGTCGTTCTGCTCCTCGTTGTCCAGCAGGGCCTCGAATCCCTGCGCACCTATTGGATGACCGTCCTGAACGCCCGCGTCATCTTCCGGCTTCGACAGCGGTTGTTCGATCACTTCCTCGAGCAGCCGCTGCACGAACTCGGCGACATGAAGATCGGCGGCATCCTCTCGCGACTCTCCGGCGACATCGATCAGGTCACCGGCCTTCTGCAGATGGCCGTCATCACGCCCGGCGTCGCCACCATCCGTGTGGTGCTAACACTCTCCATGCTCATGTGGCTCAACTGGCGCATGGCCGCCGTGGCGACCGCCCTCATCCCGCCCATCATGGTCGTCAACATGGTCTACATCCGAAAAATCCGCCCGCTCTATCGCAGCATGCGGAAAGACAGATCCGACATCGACGCCCGGGTCGCCGAAACATTCGCCGGAATACGCGTCGTTCGCGTCTTCGGCAGAGAGAAAAAGGAATCCCACGACTACGCCGTCGGCCACCACACCGTCATCCGGAAGAAGATACTCACCGAGGCCCTTCAGCTCGTCGTGACTTCCGGCTGGGGTCTCCTGATTCCCGCCGCCAGCCTTATCATCATCTGGTACGGCGGCACACGATTCCTTCAAGACCAGATGAATGCCGTGAACGACCCCACCACCATCGGCTCCATCATGGCGTTTCAGATGTACGTCTTCATGTTGCTCCACCCGGTCTCCCAAATCGTTTTCTCATACGGATCCACGCAACGCGCCCTCGCCGCCATGGAACGGACGTTCTTCGAACTCGCCAAGCCCATCGACAAGCCCGACCGGCCCGGCGCCGTCTCGTTTTGCCGGCCCCTGAACGAGTTGGTGTTCGACAACGTGTCCTTCGAATACCGTCCCGATCGGCCGGTCCTCACCGACTTTTCGCTCACGGTCCGCTCCGGCGAGACCGTTGCGCTCGTGGGACCGAGCGGTGCGGGCAAGACCACCGTCACCAATCTTGTAGCCCGCTTTTACGATCCGAAATCGGGCGCCATACGGATCAACGGCACCGACCTGTGTGATGTCAAGCTCTCCAGTTATCGACGGGTCTTGGCAATGGTCCAGCAGGAGGTCTTCCTGTTTGACGGCACCGTTCGCGACAACATCGCGTTCAGTCGGCGCGACCCGACCGAAGATGAAGTCATTGCCGCCGCCCGGCGGGCCAATGCACACGAGTTCATTACCGCCATGCCCGAGGGCTACGACACCGTCATCGGCGAACGCGGCATCAAGCTCTCCGGCGGACAGCGCCAGCGACTCAGCATTGCCCGTGCACTTCTCGCCGACCCCGAGATCCTCATCCTCGACGAGGCCACCAGCAATCTCGACACGGAGTCCGAGCAGCTCATCCAGGCCTCGCTGCTGGAGCTTCTTTCGGGCCGGACCACGTTCGTAATCGCCCACCGCCTCTCCACGATCACGCACGCCGACAAGATCGTAGTCCTGGAGAACGGGCGAATCGCGGAAAGTGGCAACCACGAGACCTTGATGTCGGCCCGAGGCAAGTATCACGCGATGATTACCCGCCAGATGCAGCTCCATTCCGAC
>JAPULF010000100.1 GCA_027295245.1 Planctomycetota bacterium | reverse complement strand
TCCTCGACGCTGCAATTCAGCTCCATCGAAATGAACGCCCGAAAGCGGGCAATATCGAGAATCCCCGCCTGGCCCACGATGCGCTGGGTCGGCAGGTCCGACGCCTTCCAAGCCGTCTGCACCATGGCGTCCAGCGGGTTGGACACAATGATGTAAACCGCCTCGGGGCTGGCCTTGACCGCTTCCTCCATGACGCTCCGAACGATCTTCATGTTCGTCGACATCAGGTCGTCCCGGCTCATGCCCGGCTTTCGAGCGATGCCGCTCGTGATGATCACCACGTCCGAACCCGTCGTGTCGTCATAGCTGTTCGTGCCGACGATATGGGCGTCAAACCGTTCGACCGGGCTCGCCTGCCGAAGGTCGAGCCCCTTTCCCTGTGGCAATCCTTCCACGATGTCCAGCAGCACGATGTCCCCGAGTTCCTTGGACGCCGCCCAATGGGCGCAAGTCGCCCCGACGTTGCCCGCACCGATGATCGTTATCTTGGGCCTGCGCATGATGTGTCCTCCACGTTGCTGAGTTGACGGTTCGTTTCGAACCGATGATAGCCGCCCAATCGCGGTGTCGTCAAAAAGCCCTCGACCACGTGACTTGACCGACTCACCGCCCGCCCGCCGTTCGTGTTGCCCGGAAACGATTCCCGCGAATATTGCTCGCGGGTATTCCACAGTGCCCGCGACAATAGCAGCACCCGGGCACGGAATGTCGTCGGAATCGGGATCCCGGGCGTTCGTGTCGCGAGTGGAATCAAGGGGAAATCCGCCCCGCGTGGCCGGTCTTGCGTGTCGGCCCGTGCCTGACGCGGACGTGTCTCTTTGAAGGCAATGTGCGGCGCGATGCGTCGACCCTTGAATTCGTAAAAGCGGGCGTCCGGACATCGCGTGTTCGGCTTTGGATCGGCAAGATTCGACGCCGCACGCGGGCCCCCATCGTTTCGGGAACAACTCAGCGCCGCCGCCGTCACGCATCCGGTCGCAACGGCCAACCGAACGAGCCGACCATGAATCGACCGGGTTACCACGGGACCCACCGCTATTCCGGTGCGGGCTCGAGCGTCGCCGACATGCTGCCATTGCAACAGTCGATCCGCCAATCCGCCCCGTAGGCGTGGATCTGGTCCCGCTTGAACTCCGCCCGCTCGAACGACGTGGTATCGCAAATGACCCGCTTTCGGGTGTCCAACTCGACGGCCATCAGATACGCCCGCTGCGTGACGACTCCGAACAGCTTCATAAACAACTCGATGACGTATTCATAGGTGTGGTCGTCGTCGTCGAGAAGAACAATGTGATAGCGCGGTTGGCGTTTCGGCTTGGGCCCCAGTTTCGCGGGTTTGGGCGGGGCGAGCGTGGCCATGCCGTGTGGCTCTGACATACGGATCCTCCGGTCGTCCAGCGATGCGCACTACCATGCTGACGTTTTATCGGCCCTGATGCAAGCGCAAATTGGAGATCGAGTCCCCCATCGTGCATGGTCGACCTGAGCTGTCGGCCATTTTTGAGGGCAGCATCGGCGTCCCGCAAGTGCTTTCTCACAATTCACACCGGCGGAACGCCGAATGCGCCCCGTTGCACGAACAAAACCCTACCGATACCGTGCATAGACTGCTCCGTGTAGGTGCAGACGGTCTGCGGTACGATGCCCCGTGAAAGGAACGACGCGAGATGAAGTTTGCACTGGTCGGCCCGCCCCAGTCGGGAAAGTCCACCCTGTTCTCGGCCGTGACCGGCGAGCAGCCCGATCCCGGCCACGCCGGCGTCGAGCGCCTCGCCTCGGTGTTGGTTCCCGACAACCGGCTCGATTACCTGGCCAAGCTCTACCAGCCCAAGAAATACACGCCCGCCCATCTGGAGTTCGTCGATATACACGGCGTTTCGCTTGCGGACGCCCACGGACAGGCCGCGTTTCGAAAATCCATGGACACCGTCCGCCGCTGCGACGGCGTAGTGATGGTCGTTCGAGCATTCGAATCCGATTCGGCTGCGCCCTATCGCGATCGCATCGACCCCAAGGCCGACCTGGACGAGTTGCTCTTGGAGTTCATCTTCGCCGACCTCGAACAGGTTACCAACCGCATCGAAAAACTCGAAAAGTCCTCCCAGAAGCCCACCAAAACCCGCGACAAGGAACTCCGCGAACTCGCGATGATGCGACGGGTACAGGCCGCTCTCGAAAACGAGGCCCCGGTCAGAAGCCAAATCCAGAACGATGAGGAACGAACCATCGCCGGTAGCTTCGGATTCCTGACGCTCAAGCCGATCTTGGTAGTCATCAACGTAGGCGAATCGAAGGTCGCGGACCCGCCGCCGTTCGAACATTCGCACGCCGCCGCGACGTTCGCGCTCTCGGCGGAGATCGAGGCCGAGATCGCCCAGCTCGACGAATCCGACCGACCCACGTTCCTCGAGGACCTCGGCCTCCACCAGCCCGCCGGCGTTCGCCTCATCCGAGCCTGCTACGACGCCGTCGGCCTGATCTCGTTCCTGACCGTCGGCCCCGACGAGGTCCGGGCATGGACCATTCGCAAGGGTGAGACCGCCGTCGAGGCCGCGGGCAAGATCCACTCCGACATCCAGCGCGGATTCATCCGCGCAGAGACCGTCGCCTTCGCCGACCTCGAGGCCGCCGTCGACATGAAGGGAGCCAAGAGCGCCGGCAAAGTCCGCCTGGAGTCCAAGCCCTACGTCGTGCAGGATGGTGACGTGATCGACTTTCGGTTCAACGTCTAGAATGCTCTCTGAAAGTGGTTGCCTGCAGGCTACCCCCGCCCGGAGACACACGATCGTCCAAGACCACGAATCGACATCCAGAAGCCTGCTGACCCGCGCACGCGCCAACGACGCCGCCGCCTGGGACCGGTTGGTCTCCCTCTATGCACCCTTCGTCTCGTATTGGTGTCGACGCTGCAACGCCCGCGAACAGGACGTCGCCGATATCTTTCAGGAAGTCTTTCGGGCCGTCGCCGCAAATCTCGCCCGCTTTCAGAAGAAAGACGCCGGCCACACCTTTCGCGGCTGGCTCCGCGTAATCACGCGCAACAAGGTCTACGATCACTACCGCAAATCAACCCGAGAGCCCCGCGCAATCGGCGGCACCGAAGTACAAATCCAGCTCTCGCAAATCCCCACGCCCCAAGCCGACCTCGAGGAGACCGACGCCGATCGGGCAGCCGGCGCGGGACTCTTCCATCGCGCCCTCGGTCAGGTTCGCGACCGGTTCGAACCGCGCACCTGGGAGGCGTTTTGGCGGACCGCCGTCGACGGCCTACCCGCCGGCGACGTCGCCGAGGACCTATCGATGAGCCCCGGCGCGGTTCGGGTGGCCAAATCGCGCGTACTTCAACGGCTCCGAGAAGAGCTGGGCGAGTTGATCGAATAGTGGGCGCAGCCGAATAAGAACGGGTGAGAGCCGTGGGGGCCTGACCGCCCGTACAGAACGTGATAGAAGCCTTATGGTTCGAACGCAGGCAGGCCCTCGCGCCACACCCGCCGGTCGCGACGGATCGGCAGGCGACGCATATACGTCAAACACCGCAAGACCCACTCGAGCGGTCCATAGCCGAATCGCCGAAGCCACAACGCGCTAAGCACGATCTGGACGCCGAAAATCACCGCAACAAGAACGACCGACCAGGCCGCCCCGATCCGCCCCCAATACCCGAGACCGTAACCGTAGAAGATCCCCACGCCGACCAGCGATTGCACAACGTAGTTCGTCAACGACATCCGGCCGGCAAACGAAAAAAGAAAAAAGGCCCGACCCGCCACCGGGCGAAAATGAAA
>JAPULF010000010.1 GCA_027295245.1 Planctomycetota bacterium | reverse complement strand
GGTGCCATGCCCATCCGCGCATGCGGTGGGCATGAGAACACGAGCGGCGCCCGCGCAAGCCAGCCCGCCCTCACGACCCCGAAAACGAGGGTCAATTGCAAAAGTTGCGCCGTATGGCGCCTAAAAAGTGCAGCCCCGGCGGACACTGAAGGAGGACTCAACCATGAACGCGACCACCCACTCGGTCGAAAAATGCGAATTCCAATCTACCCGATTCGAAAAGCGCATCCCTGAAACACCCTCTTGCCCACGACTTGTCCCCGCCTGCCGCAGGTCCCGATGCACATCGGGGTCCCAATGCACATCGGGAATGCCTGCCAAAGGTCGCGGCCGCGCGTCGGGGCGCATCGGGAGTGCAGCACTGCCAAGGCCCCCGGAGTTGCCAGTTGTGGCCCCGGCCCCCCGAAAACTTGCACCCTCTTCACACCAAACCCTCGCGCAAACGCCTCAACGCGGCCCAACCGCGAGAACTTGCGCCTTATTGCACCCGCTCGAACCCGCCACCCCAACGCCGTGCCCGCCCACGCCTTCCCGAACCGCCCACCCCGCGGTACAATGGCCCCCCGACCCGGCAACGCCCATAAGTCCCGCACCAAACGGTCGTTACACACGTGTTACACCGAATCGGCCCCGAACTGCAATATACTTGTAGCGAATGGCCGGCCTGGCAGGGCCGATCCGGAAATCACCGTGCAGGAGGTTGATAGGACATGACAGTCGCAAACCGATTCAAAACCCCGATGCCCCTGATCCTGACCCTGGTCACGTGCGCAATCGTCCTCGGCCCGTCGCCGACCGTGGCCGCCCAGTCCGAGGCCCCGCCCGAGTCCGGCTCCGCCCAGTCCGAGGCCCCGCCCAAGCCCGACGCAGACAAGCCCGACGCCGACAAGACCGATATCCCGAAGAAACCATCGACCCCGCCCCAGCAGCTCTTCGAAGGCCCCCCCGTCCCCAAGCCGTCGGCCGCGTCACTGCGCGGCGCCCGTCCCGGCGCGATCCCCAAACCGACCGTGCAATTGAAGCCCGGCCAAATCCCCGCGATCCGGTTTGATACACCCGTCTATGACTTCGGCCGAGTCCTGTCCGGTTCCAAGGTCAACCACGACTACTGGTTCACAAACGACGGATCGGGCCCGGTCGAAATCCTGGCCGTCAAACCGTCCTGCGGCTGCACCGCCTCCGGCGACTTCGACAGAATCGTCGAGCCCGGCGAATCCGGCCGCATCCCGATCGAGGTCGATACCGCCAAGCTCAAAGGCAGCGTCACCAAATCCGTGACCATCCATACCAACATCGCCGCCCCCAACAAAACGGTCCTCCTGCAAATCAAGGGCGACGTCTGGAACTTGATCGAAGTCCGGCCGACGGCCGCCAATTTCGGAAAGCTCACCGGAACCGCCCAGCGCAAGCTCGTCATTACCAACAACTCCGAACAGGTCGCCGAGCTCTCCGACATCCAGAGCAACAGCCCGATGTTCAAGGCCGAGATCCGCGTGATCGAGCCCGGAAAAAAATTCGAACTGATCGTCACCGCCCAGGCGACCGGATCGGGCCAGGCATCGGGAAAGATCACCATGTCCACCGGCATCGCCGATCACCCGACCCTCGAAGTGTTCGCCAATGCCCACGTGCCCCCGGCCGTCGAAGTCGGACCGAGACTCATCAAGCTGCGGCCCGCGGCCCCCGGCACCCAACAAAAGCAACGTGTCTACGTGCGCAACAACCAGCCCGAAAAGCCGCTCGAGATCACCGACCTGAAGGTCTCCAATCCCGACATCAAGCTCAGCCTCGACGAGCAGGTGCCCGGAACCAAGTTTCAAATCATTCTCGAATTCCCCGACGGCTACCGGGCCCCGCCCGGCGGCGACAGGCTTACCTTCTCGACAAATGCGGCCTCGATGCCCACGGTCCAAGTGCCCATTCTCCAAACCGGCGGCAGAATCGCCCGTCGACCGGCCCCGCGGCAAAACAATCCACCGGCGGCCGCCGTCAACAAACCCGACCAAACCGGAACCAATCGCTGAGAAGCAACGAGGCCATGCCTGTAAACTGAATGGCTGCAATTACGGATCCAGAAATGATAAAAGACCTGCGTCTAGCTGTACTCATACTCCTCGCCGGCAGCGCCGGCGCGCTCGCGACCAACCTGGTGCGACCGATGTCCCTTCCGTGGTTCGGACGGAAAATTCCACCGGCCACTCCGACCCCGACCGACGGTGAGAAACCGGACCATGCCCCCCACCCCGATACCGTCACCCTGCGCGAAGTCGTGACCCATTTCGATCAGGGCGACGCCTTCTTTATTGATGCCCGCAAACCCGAACGATACGCCGAAGGCCACATCTACGGCGCCATCAACCTGCCGAATTCGGACTTGATGGGCTTCATCCAGGAAGTCATGGACCTCGTGCCGCCGGAAGAACTGGTCATCGTGTACTGCGGCGGCGGCGACTGCGAGGCCAGTCACGACGTCAAGGAGTTTCTACAGGCCTACGAATATATCAACATAAAGATCTACACCAACGGCTGGGCGGAACTCGAGGAGCCTGCCAATCTTGAACACTTCGAGAAGCTGGTCGTCGCCGGGGAAGAGTCATGACCAACACGAAGCCGGGGGTAATCAAGACCTGGATCCCGCACCTGTGTGCCGTCGCCGTGGCCGGCGCGTTCCTGTTGGCCGCGGCCTTCAAAATCTGGGATCCGTTCCAATTCAAGACCGACATCAACAACTACCACATCCTGCCGCGGACCTACGCCAACCTCTTCGCGATCGTTTTGCCCGGGTGGGAGGTCGCCGCGGCCCTCGCCCTGATCCTCCCCGCCACCCGCCGGGCCGGCGCACTCCTCATCGCCGGAATGTTGGTCATGTTCATCGTCGCCGTCAGCCTCGCAATGCACAACGGCTACGACATCGAGTGCGGTTGCTTCGGCAAGGGCAGCAGTGCCGCCGGTTGGCGAACCATCGCGCAGGACGTGCTGCTCCTCGGCGCCACCGCAATAGCGTACTTCGTCCGGCCCCGCCCGACGCGCAAGGGGCCGTTCCCCGTCGTTTCCGTCGATACCGGTCAGGCCGCCGAAGAGCCCGCCTAGGTGACTGTCCCTGAGACCCGTTCCGACCCGGGTCCGGGCTTGCCGATCCGTCGATGACCGATCGACGGGACCGCGTTATCATCGCCGCATGTCCG
>JAPULF010000001.1 GCA_027295245.1 Planctomycetota bacterium | reverse complement strand
GCCCAGTCCGACGGAGTGATCGTCGGGGTCGTCTTCGACGATGTTGACGGCGGTGATGACGGCGTCGAGGGGATCGGACCCGCCCTTCAGTTCTCGCATCGCGATCTCGATCGGCTTCAGTCCGTTCGCGCTGGAAATCACCACGGGGCGTCGGCCGGACTTGGGCGCGGCAGGGACCTGTGCGACTGATTGGGCGGTCGCGTTGGCCATCGTGCCCGCGGCTGCCGCGGCGGCCGTCGTTTGGAGAAATTTCCTTCGCGTCCAATCGCTGCTGTTCGGATTCTTCATCGAAGACCTCCATCCTTCAACGTCTGTCTTGCATGTTGTTCAAAAGCTGATGATCGTTGCCACGCGCGACGGCGTCGGCCTGCGCGTTTCGGTCAATCTCGAACCGGCGGCTTGGCCCCGCTCTTATTCGGCGGCCGTTGGGCCCGCGTATGAATCAAGTGGGCATCATAGACGTCCAGCCGACCTGCCTGAAATGTCAGGGATCGGCCGGCCTGCTCAAATGGAATCCTCCGTGGCTCCGCCGTTTCCGGGCTGTATTGATTGACGGATACGACAACGCGGGTGGAGGGGATCTGAACGACAACAGGAATCGGTTCGGCCGGGTTCTTTTTGTCGAAATTGACGCGATGCAGAACGATGGTATCAGCGGAGTGAGACGAGGTCAGCTCGACGGCCACCGACGGCGAAAAGTCCGCCGCGACGGACAGGGGTCGATCGAGCGCCCATCGAAGCGCCTCGTGGAACTCGTCCTCGTGGATCGCCGCATCGGAGCCCCTTCGAATTCGTTTCTTTGTCATGATCCAGGCATTACCCATCGGACCGGGCCGTCGAAGTTGAACCACTCGCGCCGATTTGTCAGCCCCGCAAGCGAATCGTCTCGAGCCGTCCGGTCGACTTTCGGGCTCCGACTGCGCCCGGGCGATCAGCCGATCGATCAGATTCTTCTTGCGCGGATGACCGTTTTCATTCATTTCGCCGCACGCCCCGATCAGGATCAGACCGACGCCCGCGTCCGGGCGCGATACGAGCCAGTCCATGTCCTGATCGCTCAGGCGTTCCGCGGCCGACAGCAAGAGCACGGGCGGATCTCGGTGCTCGGGTCGCGCGGTACGGGTCTTCATCGTTCGCGCCGACACGAGATCGACGACTTCGAAGGGGATATGGTGCGAAACGAGCGCGTTTTCGGTTTGCAATGACACGACCGCGGACGCCATGCCGCCGTGAACGCCGGAGGCCCGCGAGCGACAGAGTTGCACGTCGGCGATCGTCTCCTGCCGGGCGTACAAGTTCCGGTGGCTCCGCGAGAATCGGGCCATTTCCACGAGGTCGGGGTGGATGGGTGCGGCGTCCGAGGCAGTCGCGGAGACCATTCCGTTGGCCATGAACGCGATGCAACCGAATATGCCGTGATTGAACGCCAGGGATTGCGCCGCTTCGACCTTGTTTCGGGGCACCGGCACGACGATCGGCGCGGCCTTGTATTGAACGACCTGATGGGTCACGCGTCCGATCGAGCTGATGCTGACTCTTTGATCCGACCAAAGCAAGTCCGCGAGCGGCCAGAGCGCGGCCGGGTCGACCGCCGCTCCGTCCCGGGTGGCGACCTGTCGATCGAGCCCCTGTTCGGCCAGTCCGATCAAGACATCCGACTTTTCGTCGTAGGCGGCGTCACGCGCGGCCACGAGGCAATCGGCCAATGCGGCTATTCGATACTCCTTCCACAACGCGTCCCGGTTCGATTCGGCATCGTCCGGCGCGGTCGGTCGCGCGGAATCGCTTTCGTACGATCGGGTCGCTTCGTCGACCGCGACTTGACTCAGTCGGCGCTGAATGTATTCGCGATATCCCGCCTCGGCGCCCGTCTCGCTGTTCACGGCCATCAAGAAGTCCGGCAGGAACAAGACATCCGGGTCCATGTCTCGAACCGCCCGTTGCACAAGTCGTTTCGTCCGCTGCCGCTCCCATGCGTGGATGCGCGACGTGTAACTTCGCCGAAATCCCGCGCCGGGTATCGGGGCGCCTTTTTTCGTACGCGTCAATCCGTCGGGCGGGCCGGACTCGTGCGCGGTCCAGCGGTCGGGATCCATGCTGCCCACGGGCACGATGGCACCGACCTTCACACCCGAGGCGTGGCACAGGCGGGCGAATTCGATTGTCCGCTTGCGGGCATCCTCTTCGCGGTCGTCCGGGTCATAACCTCCGTAAGGCAGCACGATCATGTTGACCCCGAGATCGCCCAAACGCCGGATCGTTTCTTCTGAGTGCAGCCGGTGGTAGGCCGCCAGCTCGTCGCGGGTCGGCTTCTTGGTCCGCCCCTCGGTGGTAATCCACGCCTCCTCTTCGACACTGTTCCATGACCACACGGCGACCAGCCCTTCGTTTTCGAACCCCGAATCCTGGATCGGACGGGTGGTCGGCGCAGGATTCGGCCCTGCGGGCGGCCCGAGTAGTGCGATCATCAACGAAAAACAGGTGCCCAGACCCATGATTTCCCATTCCGTTAGGCCGGCGGGCAAACGGCCGGCGATCCGTTATCGGCGGATTTGCCACCCACCCCGATCAGTGTAAACTGAGACCACGAGGCAAGTTAGAACCGCGCGGGCCTTGCCGTGCGATTCGGCGTCTCCGCTTTCTAACCTATAGGCGATTGCGCTGTCTACATCAATGGACGATGCCGCCGGAAACGACCGCAGCGATCAGGATGATGCCCGACGGCGTGACGCCGAGGCCGTGTCCGGGACGCTCGCGGGAGATCTGCGGGCGTTTGACTCGCTGATCGAGGCGTATCAACGGCGGGCGGTTGCGGTGGCCTATCGGCTGCTTGGCAACATTAACGACGCCATGGACGTTTGTCAGGATGCATACGTGCGGGCGTTTCGCTCGCTGGAATCACTCGAGGACCCGCGAAAGTTCGGAAGCTGGCTGATGCGAATCGTGAGTAACCTGGCCCTGAACTACCGGCGCGACCGGCGACCCACGCTGTCGCTTGCAACGGGCGACGACGAGCGGGGAATCGGCGAGGACGCCCTGGCCGATTCGTCAGGCGGGGCCTCGTTGAACGAAGGTTCGATGCAATCGAACGAAACGCAAGACGCAATAACCGCCGCAATCGAGCGGTTGCCCGAAAAACAGCGGATGGCATTGATCTTGTTTGCAATCGAGGGCATCCCGCAGAAGGAAGTGGCCGAGATACTGGAGTGCAGCATCGAGGCCGTGAAGTGGAACGTGTTCCAGGCCCGAAAGACGTTGAAAGAGTCATTGAGCGAGTTTCTGACGTGACCGACGATCGTACACAGAACATCGAACGCCTGCTCAGCGAACGCCGCGACGGCCGGCTTTCGGCCGAAGACCTCGCCGAGATCGAACGGGCCATCACGGGCGATTCGGCGAATGCGCGTTCCGCGGAGGCATTCGATCGATTAGGCGCATTGCTGAAGGACTGGCGGATCGTGCCGGACACGGTCGACTGGCAGACGAGCGCCCGCCGGGTGTCGGAACGCGTTCGCGCAGATCGCTCTTCGGCAGAGGAGCCGGACGCGGGTCGGCTTGCGTCGACTGAT